>JBCAZB010000164.1:0-6241 GCA_038533315.1 Pseudomonadota bacterium
CCGAGGTCCGCGGCTTTGCAGGCCGCTGCATAACCACTCTGCCACCTGGCCGGTGCGAGATTTGAGGCGAAAAATCGTAGCACAGCCACGTTCCGCTTTCACGACTGACGGCGGGTCAAGTCCCCTGCCCGACCGTCGCTGTGATCACAAAAAAACCCGACCGTCCGCGCCGGACGCCGGGTTTCCAAATTGGAGCGGGTGAACGGGTTCGAACCGTCGACCTGTACCTTGGCAAGGTACCGCTCTACCAACTGAGCTACACCCGCTTGATGCGTGTCTCGGTGCGCGCCAAATGCGACACCGAGCGCGGCATTTTACTGTAGCCGCTTGTCCTGTCAAGTATTTGCGGTCTAAATTCCCTGGCGTAAAACCGGCCACGCCGCACTCAAATATACCCACATGGACCACAGCGTCATCGCCGCCGCCAGCAATAGTGAGGCAAAGCCGAGCTCCACGATCGGCAGGCCCCATAGCGTGTCGCCCCACAGCATGAAACTGAGCCCAATTAACTGGAAGGTTGTCTTGATTTTACCGACATACGACACCGCAACCTTTGCGCTCGCCTGCTGGCTCGCCATCCATTCGCGCAGTGCCGAGACCGTGATCTCTCGACCAATAATGATGGCCGCGATAATACTCATCATCCAACTGGGCTCGGTATGTACCAACAACACCAGCGCAATTGCGACGATCAGTTTGTCTGCGACCGGGTCCAGAAACGCGCCAAACGCCGTCATTTGGTTAAATCGACGGGCGATATAGCCGTCGAAAAAGTCCGAGATTGCCGCAGAGGCAAATACCAAAGCCGCTGCCTTGCGGCCCCATTCGAAAGGCAGGTAATACAGAAGCACGCAAAGCGGAATCGCTGCAATGCGAAAACCGGTGATGGTGTTGGCAAAATTAAACTTCATTCTTGTCGGTCCATCCCAGCGCCGCCCTGCTCTTTCGCGGGCACGATCGACTGGTGAAATTGGAGATAAATCTTCTCGGCAAGCTGGCGGCTAATGCCTTTGACTTTGGCCAGATCGTCAATGCTCGCACGCCTTACCCCTTGCAGACCACCAAATTGTGTTAACAACTGTCGGCGCCGCACTGGCCCAAGTCCGGCAATGTCTTGCAGACCAGAGACTTTACGCGCTTTGGCCCGACGGCCGCGGTGTCCGGCGATCGCGAAGCGATGTGCTTCATCGCGCACACGCTGAATCAACAAAAGCGCCGGTGAATCGGGTGGCAAGAGAATCGGGTGTGGCTCATCCACCAGAAACAACTGTTCGGCACCCGCTTTACGGGACCGGCCTTTTGCGACCCCGACGAGTAAAATATCGTTTAAGCCATATTCGGCCATCACATCGGCTGCCTGCTTCAGCTGGCCTTTGCCACCGTCTATCAGAACGACATCCGGCATCGGTACCTCGCCTTTCTGCACCCGCGCATAGCGCCGTGTTAGTGCCTCGTGCATCGCCGCGTAGTCGTCACCGGTATCGGTCGATTGGATGTTGAAACGCCGATAGTCGCTTTTCAACGGCCCCTGTTCGCCGAACACAACACAAGAGGCCACGGTCGCCTCCCCGCCCGTGTGACTGATATCGAAACATTCGATCCGGGCTGGCGGCTCGTCGAGTTCGAACGCATCCGCGAGTTGCTGTAACTGCTGACCGATGCCAGCCCGGCTGGCCGCCTCTAGTCCCGCGCCCTGTTGCGCGTTATCGTAGGCCATCGCCAGCCACGCGGCTCGGTCGGCTCTCACCTGATGTTTGATGACGACCTTATGCCCGGCACGCTCGGTCAAAGCGCTGGCCAGTAGATCACCGTCGTCGAGTTGCTCGGGCACAATCACCTCGCTGGGTGCGGCCTGATCGAGGTAAAACTGTCCGACGAACGCGCTGACGACCGCGGTAGTGTCGGTACCGTGCGCATTAACGGGTAAATAAGTCCGACTACCCAACACACGACCCGCGCGAATAAACAGCACCGCCACGCAGGTAGTGCGTTCAGCGCGATAGACATGGAAGACGTCGGCATCCACATTGCTGCGGGTCGATACGCGTTGTTCGTTTTCAATACGCTTGAGGCGTGCCACCTGATCCCTGAGGCGCGCCGCCTGCTCGAAATCCAACTCGGCTGCCGCCTCCTCCATACGGCCCACCAGTCGATCGATGACATCCTGATTGCGGCCTTTCAAGAATGCGGTGCTGTCAGCGACATCGCGTGCGTAGTCGGCCTCGCTAATCAGGCCTACGCAGGGCGCCGAGCAGCGCTTGATCTGATATTGCAAACAAGGACGCGCGCGATTCGCGTAAAAACTGTCGCGACACTGGCGCACACGAAACAGCTTTTGCAGTTCGTTCAACGTATTCTTGACGGCGGCTGCACTGGGATACGGGCCATAGAACTGATCTTTGCTGCGCTTCCTGCCGCGATAGAACGACAGCCTCGGGTAGGCATGGTTACTCACGCGTATCCAGGGATAGGACTTGTCGTCGCGCAACACGATATTAAAGCGCGGTCGATGCTCTTTGATCAGCGTATGTTCGAGCAGTAACGCTTCGACCTCGGTGTTGGTCAGCGTCACCTCGACATTGGCGACACGCGCAACCATCGCCATGGTTTTTGAATCTTTGGCTTTGCCGCTGAAATACGTCGCGACGCGTTTTTTAAGATCGCGTGCCTTACCGACATAGATGATCGTGCCGTCCTCATCCAGCATCCGATACACACCAGGCCGATGCGACAGATGCGCCACAAAGCGTTTAGCATCAAACTCGGGCGCGTCTGCGGATGAATCAGTCACGATATCGCCCTGCGCATGCGCGACGGCTGGCCGTATCGAAAACCGCTTCGAACATCTCGGCGGTCAGTCGACCAGTATTCGTGTTGTAGCGACTACAGTGATAACTGTCCACGAGCGTCAAGCCGTTTGGCAACACATGCTCCGCGGCATGACCAAATTTGTAGTCTGCCTGACGAAAACCGAGTGCACGAATAATCGCCTTATGCGCGATACCGCCGAGTGCGAGTAACACGCTATCGGACGGCATCAGCGCGATCTCATTAGCAAGAAAGCGATTGCAGGTATTCACCTCGCTGCCGATTGGCTTGTTTTGCGGCGGCAGGCATTTCACCGCATTGGTGATTCGGGTATCGATCAGTTCGAGCCCGTCATTGGCCGCTTCTGAAACAGGGCGGGTTGCCAGTCCAAACTTGTGCAGTGTTTGATACAGCAGGATACCGGCATGGTCCCCTGTGAACGCTCGTCCGCTTGCGTTCGCGCCGTGCATGCCCGGCGCGAGCCCAATGATCAACAGGCGGGCATCATCCGCACCGAATGGCGGTACAGGCCTCGCGTGGTAGTCCGGATAGCGTTTGCGGACGTCTTCGAGAAACGCAGCGAGCCGTGGGCAGGCGACACAGTCTGCATCGTAGATGTTAGCCATGTCGCCTCCCGCGCTAGTCGTCCATATGACGGATGATGGCTTCTCCGAACCCTTTCGTGCCCATCAGCTTCGCGCCCGGAATGAGCTGCTCCAGTTCTTCTTTGACGTCAGCTTTACCTTCGACCGGCTCCTTGCGCTTGGGCGCTCGAATCGCCTCACGCAACCGGGCCAGGTCAAAGGTGAGCTCTTTCGCAGCAATGGTATTGGCGACGCCCTTCACAATCAGGTCTGCGGCCTCTGTCCAACCAAGGTAGCGCAACATCATCTCCGCCGACAGAATCAACGAGCCGGGATTAACGCGGTCCTTGCCCGCGAAACCCGGCGCTGTGCCGTGCGTTGCTTCAAACACACCGACGCCCGCACCGATGTTGGCGCCCGGCGCGATGCCGATACCACCCACTTGCGCCGCCAGCGCATCGGAAATGTAGTCGCCATTCAGGTTCAGCGTCGCGATCACATCGTATTCTTCCGGCCGGAGCAGAATCTGCTGCAGGAAGTTATCGGCGATCACATCTTTGACAATAATCTCGCGACCCGTGCGCGGATTGTTGAAGGTCAGCCACGGTCCGTTGCCTTTTGGTACCGCGCCGTAGTCGTTGGCGGCAATCTGGTAACCCCACTGACAAAACGCACCCTCGGTGTACTTCATGATGTTGCCCTTGTGCACCAAAGACACAGAACCGAGATCATTGTCGATACAGTAGTCGATCGCCTTGCGCACCAACCGCTCAGAACCTTCACGAGACACAGGCTTGATGCCGATCCCGGAACTGGACGGGAAGCGAATCTTGGTGACACCCAGCTCGTCCTGCAGGAACTTGATCAGTTTCTGTGCTTCCTGCGAACCCGTCGGGTATTCGATTCCCGCGTAAATGTCTTCGGTGTTCTCACGGAACACGACCATGTTGACAAGATCGGAGTCTTTCATCGGCGTCTCGACACCCGGGAAATAGCGAATGGGTCGAACACACGCGTACAAATCGAGCGTTTGACGAATCGATACATTCAACGAGCGAATGCCACCACCGATTGGTGTCGCTAATGGGCCTTTGATAGAGACAACAAAACGGCGCAGCGCGTCTAGCGTTTCCTCTGGCAGGAACGTCGCGCTTTCGTACACTTCGCTGGCCTTGGCGCCCGCGAAGATCTCCATCCAGGCGATACTGCGTTTGCCCGCGTAGGCTTTCTCGACCGCTGCATTGACGACGTCGAGCATGACCGGCGTGACATCAATGCCGATGCCGTCGCCCTCGATGTACGGAATGATCGGCCGGTCCGGTACTTCCAGACGCAAATCCTGTGTGAGCGTAATGGGATCGCCGTCCGTCGGCACGTGAATCTTGTCGTATTGCATGCTTGGGTCCCCGTAGATGCACTTTCGCGGCAGCCTAGCCGCGTTGTTGCGCCGCGAGCCGCGGCCTGTAGTATTCCGCTATTGTACCGCATTGCGCACGACCACCAACAACCTCGGATCGCCAAAACTCTGTGCTGATTTTGTTCAACAAACCGTTTCGAGTCTTGAGTCAATTCACGACCTATAGCGACAAGGTGACACTCGCTGCGTTCATCGACCAACCCGGTGTCTACCCGGCCGGTCGCCTAGACTACGATAGCGAAGGGCTTCTGTTATTGACGGGAGACGGAAAACTCCAATCACGAGTCAGTTCGCCACGATTTCATCTGCCGAAGCGCTACTGGGTGCAGGTTGAAGGAGAAGTAACCGCTGCAGCGTGCGAGCAATTGCAGAATGGTGTGCAGCTCAAAGATGGCCCAGCTAAAGCAATAACCGCCGAGCTCATACCAGAGCCTGCAGGGCTTTGGCGCCGGGAGCCTCCGATCCGGGTTCGTCAATCAGTGCCTGACAGCTGGTTGGAGCTGGTGATCGATGAGGGACGAAACCGTCAGGTGCGCCGGATGACCGCTGCGGTCGGATTACCGTGCCTGCGACTGATACGTCATCAGGTCGGGCCGTGGCAGCTCAAGCATCTGCAACCGGGCAGTCAACAATACCTGGAGTCGCAAGTGGCCTGGCGTCAGCTCAAGGCCGCGCAGCGCTAGCCCTGTGCCGCGCTTTCCTTGAGCCCACCGATGCGCATGGCGATTTCCATCGCTTGCTCGTAGTTCAGCCGAGGATCAACCTGCGAGCGATAGGCTCGCTTCAGATCGGCATCGGTTAGACCACGTGCACCGCCGGTACATTCCGTCACGTCAGCACCGGTCAGTTCGAGGTGCACGCCACCGAGATAAGAGCCCATTTCTTGATGGACACGGAAACAGGCCTCCAGCTCAGCCACGATGTTCTCGAAGCGTCGTGTCTTGTAGCCGCCTTCCGTACTCTCGGTGTTGCCATGCATCGGGTCGGATACCCACAACACACGGCTACCCGTTTTGCGCACCGCCTGAATCAGCCGTGGCAAATGGTCATCGACGTTCTTCGCACCCAAGCGGTGAATCAGTGTAATGCGCCCCGGTTCGTTATCCGGGTTCAACACATTCAGCAGCTCCTGCAACCAGGCGTCGTCCATCCCCTGGCCGATCTTGATGCCGATCGGGTTCGCGATACCACGGAAGAATTCAACGTGTGCGCCGTCGAGCATCGCGGTGCGCATACCGATCCACGGGAAATGGGTCGTCAGGTCATACCAGCGATCACGACGCAATCGCGTTTGTGCTTGCTCATACTTGAGATGCAAACCCTCGTGGGCAGCATAAAACTCTGCATTGCGAGAAGCGTGGATCGGACGCCCGCTGATCGACTCAAAAAAGTCGAGCGAATGCGAAATCTGATCGGTCACCTGGCGATACTT
>JBCAZB010000165.1:0-6236 GCA_038533315.1 Pseudomonadota bacterium
TCACGTTGTTCTACGTGTTCCAGCACAAGGGCATCATGTTTATCGCGAGCACCGCCTTCCTGGGCGATTTGCCGCCCAACTGGTTCTTCGGTATCGAACCGAACGCGTTTGGCGCCATCGGTGCGATCATCAACTTCACCGTTGCGATGGTCGTCTCACGATTGACGGCACCGCCGCCGGATCACGTCGTTGCATTGGTCGAAGACATTCGAGTGCCGGCCGGCGCGGGAGCCGCGACGGGCCACTAGCGAGCCGCGGGGATGTTCGCCAATAAGCATATTGTTGCGGCATTGTTGATTGCGCCGTTGCTGGCGGTGGTCGCCTGGTTCGCCGTCGATATGTGGGTCGGGGAACGCGCGCAGTCACCGCGACAAGGTGATGCCTATCGATTGATCATGTCGTCTGGTTGCCGTTATGCGGGCGGTCGCTGCATCCTTAAGAACGGCAATCTGGAAATTGAGCTGCGCGCGACCGATCCTACGCTCTTGGAGGCGATGAGCTCGCACGAACTGGAAAACGTGTTGGTCGCATGGGCTACGGATAGCCAGCCATTTTCAGAGCCATCGATGATGCGATCTGTAGATGGTCCGCGCCGATGGCGTATTAGGTTGCCCGACGCTACATCTCTCATCGGTATACGGTTGCTGGCCACATCACGGGGTGTGAGCTACTTCGCGGAAGAGGCAGATGCGCTCGAGCTTACCGCCGCTGTGCGCTGAGGCGCTGCAAGTTGCGGAAGCATCGAGCGCCATCTGACGATGAGTCGATGATTGAGGTGAGCAGGCACTAATGAGCTATTTCGATCCACTGACGTGCGAGGAAACCGGCGCCTTGCATCGATGGTTCGGTACTCGCGCATTTCGTCCGTTTGTTGCTGGCGGTCGATTCTGGCAGCAGGTAGGTCTCGCCAAACGGCGTCGGTGGCGCGCTCACGATTTGAATACCTACGTCCGCCACAGTAAGACACTGGAAATTGCGCATCTGTTGTCGCTGGGTTTTCTGCTGATCATCAGCGTCTATTTCTGCATCGTGGGGGATTGGATGGCGGCGGGGATCTCAACGATCGCCAATCTGCTACTCAACTTCTATCCGATACTAGTCGTTCGCTATAACCGCCACCGCATTGAGTCGCGTTTGTCACGGCGCCGCCAAGCTGACGAAGAATCTGACTAGCTGACGTCGCGTGACGTTTGTCGGTATCACTGTGGCCAGTGATCTTCCAGCAGCTGTTCCACAAAGGAGGCCGTGTTCGCGGCAGCGTTGTTGTTTTCGGCGGTCGGAAGCCCGATCACACGATCAATTCCCTGAATGCTGACGAACATCGTCTGATGATTGGCGTGTCGTGTGACGGCTTCTTGTACCAAGCCAGTGTGCGCATCGACCGCGCGCGTGCGGGGGTTGGCATCCAGTAAGGCAAAGCCTGTCGCAATATCATCGTCAGCGGGTTGTTGAGCACCCGATGCGATCGCACCAAACGTAACGGAAAACGCGCCGTCGGTATCGACGGCCTGAGTGGCGGTCACCAGCGCTCGTGAATGTCGTGCGGCACGGATCGGTGAGGCTTGTACCACTGTGCCCTCAAGACCAAACGGCCACCATTGACGACCGACGACGACATCATTTGGCTTGCTCTTGCCAATACCAACGGCGGTATCGGCAAGCACGACTGCACGCGCCGCGTACTGGTTTAGCAAGGCATCGATGGCGTCGCCAGCGACGGGTCTCTCGACACACGCCAGTAGCACACGTCGCTTGCCCAGGCGGCCGAGTGTCGTGCTCGGCGCGGCACGCTGCCGAACACCCAGACTCGCAGCCAGCCGTTCGCAGATTACCGCATCCGTCGTAAGCAGCAATACATCGAGTCGTTGACGATTTACCAAACTCTCATTGTCGGGAATAACCGTATCGCGTAGGAAACTGGTCGTGAACGCCGCCACGGTATCGGCGGCATAGGCTTTCCAGAGTTCCCGTTCTTTTTTCTCGCCGAAGAGACTGGACGCTGGCGTCGGGATGTCCGAAATGCCACGCAACATCAGCATAGGCGGCGCATCGTTTTGTTGTTGCAGCAGTTCCAGCGCTGCGAAGGCGCCCGCGGCTTCCATCTCGACGGAGCTGATATCCGGCTGTTTCGTTAACAGCTGTTGAACAAAATCGCTATCCATTGATTCGACGACCTTGTTCCCGGATGCGGTGATTCCGGTATGCACAACCGGTGGTGGACCGAGAATAGGTTTTTGGACAGTGATGTGCGACTGCCAGTCGCCGTCGTAGGCGCTCGCTAATTGAAACCATCGCGCGTCCGGTTGGAACGTCCAGTCGCGGCGCGAATCGAAAGACTGGCCAATCGCCCCATAGTCGAAGCCCCAGACACTGCGAGTCACGACCACATCGCCTTGCGATACGTACTCTTCGAACCCGCCGGCAACGCCCGCCAGTACCACAGCTTCAGGTTGCCAGACGCGGATGGTTTCGAGCGTTGCCAGTGCGCCGGATGTGGTGCCCGCTTCGCCCGCGAGCGCTAACAGCACGCGCAGCGGCGGCCGTCCTTCGCGTTCGATTCGCGCGCTACGCCAAGCGAAGGTATTGGTCGCGCTGTTGTTCATTTGCGCAGGCGCATCGCAGTCTAGATGTGTACGCATCGCCTGATACTCGGCGCCGATCACCGTGATGATGGCGACATCGATTGACTCACCGGGGGAGTAACTGCAATTGCTATGCGATGATTGTTGTTTACATGAGGCTAGTACGATCGCACAGAGCACGATCGACAGCCCGCTGAGTTGACCGAGTGTCATTCGTCGTACAACTTGTCGAGTGTCGGGAAGCCAGGCTTGTCCCAGACGCCGCCAACGCAGTCCTGCTCCCAGGCTTGAAAGTGTTCGTCTTGAAGCAGGGTGTTGACGTAGGCCTGACAGACGTCATCGAGACCAATGTCGTAGGTTCGCAAACGCGTCGCAACCGGAGTGTAGAACGCATCGGCGATCGAGCGTGTGCCCAGCAACCAGGGGCCGCGATCACCGTACGCTGCGCGACAGTTTTGCCACAACTCATACAAGCGCGACAGATCGCGCTGAGTGTCTTCGGACCATTGATCATGCGTCTTACGACGTTGAATATTCATCGGCATCTCGCGACGGATGCCTTCAAAGCCTGAGTGCATCTCCGCCGTCGCTGCTCGTGCTACCGCACGCACTTCAGCATCCTGGGGCCACAAATCGGCATTCTGTTCGGCCGCCCACTCGCTGATCGCGAGTGAATCCCAGATCGTGACGTCGTTGAGCTGTAGCGCGGGTACTTTACCGCTAGGAGAGACAGCCTTGACCGCGACAATTTCACCACGCCCATAGCCCGGCTGATCAAGCGCAATGGAGTGTTCTGAGAAATCGATATCACCCCATTTCAACACGAGCCACGGGCGCAACGACCACGAGGAGTAATTTTTGGGGCCAAGATACAGCGTAGGTGTCATCGAGCTTCTCCGTGGGCGTTACGTTGCAAGTCTAGCGCTCACTGTAGAGGCGCGCGAGTCGCTGGCCACAAAATTAGTGCGGCTGCAGGTATACTCAAGCCTCATTCATCTGGGGAGGTGAGTTATGAAACGTTTAGTGATCAGTGCGGTTTTGGTCCTCGTCGCCGCCAATGTGACGTCAGGGCATCATGAAGAGAAGGCGATGCCGGCGATGGACGAGCAGGCTGCCATGCAAGCGATGATGGCAGCGGCAACACCGGGTGAGCCACATGCTGGCTTGGCGGAAATGGCCGGTGACTATACCGCTGTCATGCAAATGTATATGGGCCCCGGCGAGCCGATGTCCAGCGAAATGACGGTGAAGCGCGAAATGGAAATGGACGGTCGCGTATTGGTCGAGCGCTGGGAAGGCAACGTCATGGGGCAGCCGTTCAAGGGGTTGGGTCGCACCGGTTATGACAATGTGACCAACACCTTTTGGTCCACCTGGACAGACAACATGTCGACAGGCGTTATTCTATTCAACGGTGCCGCTGATGAGGCGAGCAAGACCATTACCATGACAGGGACCAGCATACATCCGGTGACCGGACAGCCTTACAAGATGCGATCCGTGGCAACGCACAATGATGATGGGACGGAGTCGATGACCATGTATGAAGATCTTGGTCAGGGCGAAACAAAATCGATGTCATTTGTGCTGACGCCGATGTAGCACATGGTCGCTCAATCGCTAGCGAAAGCACGTTCGAGGTATTCTCGGACGTGCTTTTTTTTGAGGTCGGTCACGCTGTGTAGTTTGATGTGGCGGCGGAATTTGCCTTTGCCTTCGAGCACCGCATGTGGATCTTCGAGCAAATAGCCGTTCGAAAACTCAAGCCCCACGTGCTGTTTGTAAGTAAAGTGACCACAGACCACGCGACTCGGTTGTTGTGGATCATTCTGAAACACGATGCCGCCATACATTGGTTTACGAATCGCCGACGGGCTGATTTCAGCGATCATCGCATCCAGTGCTGCGGTGATTTCTTCAGCCACGCCTAAAACAAAACTCATGTTTGCGCTCCTTGGGCTGGGCGCTCCAGCATAGGCGCTTGCGACCCACAACGACAAGTGCATCCGATGGGCGGGTCAGAATTGCCTCTTTTGCTGCTTACCTGTTTAGCACAGGCCGAATTCGGTCATGGTATGGTCAGGTTGAGTATTGCCAGTGCAGTAATACTCAAAGGGGAGTGCGGTGGCAGACAACTGGCGACGGGTACAGCGGGCGTTTCATCAGGCATTGGAGTTGCCGGACGATGAGCGCGCTGAGTTTATTGATGCGTTTTGCGCGAAGCACCCCGATGACGCAAAGGCGTTGCGAGAGTTGTTGAACGCCGCGACGCTGGACGATGAGTTTCTGCGTTCTCCCATCGAATCGGCCGTGAGTGCTGCGCGCGATTCCGTTCATGATGGTCGAATCGGCAGTACTGTTGGTCAGTACGTCATTAAGCGTCGCATAGCCACCGGTGGTATGGGCAGTGTTTTCCTCGCGGAACGCGAATCCAGCGAATTCGATCAGGAAGTCGCGATCAAGCTGATGAATTCGCGAGTACTGGGCCCGGATGCCGTACAACGATTCCGCATCGAGCGACAGATTCTGGCGAACTTGTCACACCCGAATATCGCCGCGTTAATCGACGGTGGTACGACAATTGAAGGCGTGCCGTTTCTGGTCATGCCCTATATCGACAGCGTGCCGATCGATGTCTACTGCAATACTCAAAAGCTCACGATACCGGAACGCCTTGAACTTGTGCTCCGCGTCGGGGCGGCAGTGACCTACGCGCATCAAAATCTGGTTGTTCATCGCGATCTGAAGCCAAGCAACATCGTTGTTGATCAGCACGGCGATCCGCAGTTACTGGACTTCGGTATTGCAAAACTGCTGGAGGGCAATGCGCTCGACGAGTCAGCGCTAACTCGAGACGGTGCGAGAGCGCTGACGCCAGAGTGCGCAAGCCCAGAGCAGGTGCGCGGCCAGCCTGTCTCAGTAGCAACCGATGTCTATGCGCTAGGCGTTTTGTTATTTCGGCTATTGACGGGGCGCTCGCCGTATGCGGCGACGACAGACTCACCCTATGAGCTCGCTCAAGCGATTGTTTCGGACGATCCACGGCGACCCAGTACCGTTGTCACAGAACCAACGCGAGGAGAAAACGAACCGTCGATTGATGTCGGAGCAGCTTTTGGTGCGACACCAGAGTTGTTGCGAAAGTCTCTGGCTGGCGATCTCGACAACATCATTCTCAAGAGCCTGCAAAAAGATCCGGAGCGACGCTATTCGAGTGTCGCCGCGCAGATGCAGGATATCAGCAACTATCTTGAGAAACGTCCGGTTTCAGCGAGGCCTGATTCGCTCTGGTACCGAACGCGTAAATTTGTCGTGCGAAACAGCGTCGTCGTCGCTGCATCGCTTGTAGCCGTGTCCGGCATTGTCGGCCTCACTGCCTACTATACCCAGCGTCTGGCAGCGGAGCGGGATATCGCACAACAGGAAAGTGAAGCTGCGCGGCAAGTCACCGATTTCCTCGTTAATATCTTTGCAGCGACACGCGCTGGGCGTAAAGATGCAGAGACCGTGACCGTACGCGAAGTGCTGGATCGCGGCGCTGAGAAAATTGATGACAGTCTTGGGGAGCAGCCGCTAATCCACGCGCGCGTTCTGCAGCATATCGCACGTACCTATGCGAGCATCGCACGCTACGACGATGCGGAGGCACGTTAC
>JBCAZB010000166.1:0-6209 GCA_038533315.1 Pseudomonadota bacterium
CGAAACGGTCTGTATTGGCCCGGCCGCATCCACCGACAGTTACTTGAATAAAGCGGCCGTCATCAGCGCAGCGGAAGTGACGGACTCCGTGGCCATCCATCCCGGCTACGGCTTCCTGTCAGAGAATGCCGACTTTGCAGACAGCGTCGAAAAAAGTGGCTTCATCTTCATCGGACCGAAGCCTGAGGCGATCCGCGTTATGGGCGACAAGGTTGAGGCGATTCGTGCGATGAAAAAGGCCGGCGTCCCCACTGTGCCTGGCTCAGACGGTCCGCTCAGTGATGACATGGACGAAAACCTGGCGATCGCTCGCGAGATCGGCTACCCGGTGATCATCAAGGCGGCGGGCGGTGGCGGTGGCCGCGGCATGCGCGTCGTACACAGCGAACCGTCTCTGGCCAACGCGATCAATATGACCCGCGCTGAAGCCGGTGCGGCGTTTGGCAATGATGTGGTCTACATGGAGAAATTCCTGGAGCGGCCGCGACATATTGAATTCCAGGTCATCGCGGACCACCACGGCAACGCTGTGCACTTAGGCGAGCGCGATTGCTCGATGCAGCGGCGCCACCAAAAAGTCATCGAAGAAGCCCCGGCGCCAGGTTTGTCCGAAGAGTTGCGCGACACGATGGGGCGCCGATGTGCCGAAGCGTGCGTCAATCTTGGCTACCGTAATGCGGGCACCTTCGAGTTTCTATTTCAGGACGGTGAATTCTACTTCATCGAAATGAATACTCGCTTGCAGGTAGAACATCCAGTGACGGAAATGGTGACCGGTATCGATATCGTCAAGGAGCAGCTGTTGGTTGCGTCCGGCGAACCGCTGTCATTCAAACAAGAAGACGTCAAAATAAATGGTCACGCCATCGAATGCCGGATCAATGCAGAAGACCCCAAGACCTTCATGCCTTCACCTGGCGTCGTTGATCTTTGGCACCCGCCCGGTGGTCCCGGCATTCGTGTCGAAAGCCATGTCTATAACGGTTACCGCGTACCGCCCCACTACGACTCGATGATCGGCAAATTGCTGGCCCATGCAGATAACCGCGAAGCCGCCGTTGCGCGAATGCGCGGCGCGTTGAGCGAAATGGTAATCGAGGGCATCAAGACCAATATCGCGCTGCACCTTGAAATTTTGCAGCATGCCGCCGTCATCAAGGGTGGTACCGATATTCACTACCTGGAAAAACGACTCGGCCTCTGAGCCTCGTCGCCGATGGGTTGGCAACAATTGAAAATGCCGCTTGCAGGGCTCGATCAGGAGCGCTGCGAGCAGGCCATGCTGGATGCCGGCGCCGTCGCGATCACCTATACCGACGCTGCAGACCAGCCGATTCTGGAGCCCGCCCCGGGCGAGGCACCGTTATGGCACGACGCTGTATTGACCGCCTTGTTCGATGACCAGATCAGCTACGAGCACATTGCCCTGACGTTACTGTCGGCCTTGGGGCTACCGTCATTGCCGAACATCGATATCGATCTACTGCCCGAGCGCGACTGGGAGCGCGCGTGGCTGGACGACTTCAAACCGATGCGGTTCGGCGACCGGCTCTGGGTGTGCCCACACGCGATGTCGGTATCCGCAGCGGACGCGACCATCATCAAACTGGACCCCGGCCTGGCATTTGGCACCGGTACGCATGCGACGACGGCACTGTGCCTAACGCGCCTCGACGGCCTCGCGCTCGGCGGTGCACGGGTGTTGGACTATGGCTGCGGCTCCGGGATTCTTGCGATCGCCAGCCTGCTGCTCGACGCAGCATCCGTCGATGCCGTCGATATCGACCCGCAGGCGCTAACAGCGGCGATGCGCAATGCGGCGGACAACGACGTGGCCAACAGCCTAAACTGTGTTTTGCCAGCCGCTTGGCAACCGCCGGATGACGGCTATGATGTGGTGCTCGCAAATATCCTTGCGCAGCCGCTCATGTCACTGGTTGAGACGTTATCGCACGCGCTACGCAGCGATGGCGTTTTGCTGTTATCAGGCATCCTGGAGGATCAAGCGGATGCGGTGATGCAAAAGTACGACTCGTTCATTGAGTTTGCGCAACCGAAAAGGCAGGATGGCTGGGTGCTTTTGGAAGGGGCTCGCCGCTGATGGCAGAAGACAATCTGCAGACCCGCTGTCCGGCATGCCAGACCGTGTTCGCCGTGGACTCCAGTGTTTTGAAACAAGCTGGTGGGCGCGTGCGCTGCGGAGAATGTCTGCACGTGTTCGATGCGCTCTCCAACGTGGACGAAGATATTCCTGTCCTGGTCAGCAAACCGGCGCTTAAACCATCGCCTGTCATCGACGATATCGTCGATATCGGTGGTAACGACGCGAACGACGGCGACGCTGTGATCGATTTTGCGGATACGTTTCTGCCGACGGAATTCGACACCGCGGGAGCAACCAACGAATCGTCCATTGCTGAAAACGCGCTCTCCGACGTATTTGACGACAGCGTAACTCAAGCGCCCGCAACACTCGATCTCGATGTCGGGGAGCCCGCACTGACGACCGACACGCCCGCAGACGCGACGCGGCTGCTTGCCGATACCTCACCAGGCGACGTCGCACCGGACGCGCTCGACCTCGACTTCGGTACAGCATCTGCGCGCGACAAGGACGCGCTCGATTTTGACTTGGATGATGGGTTGTTCGATGGACCGGATACATCGGAGCCAGACGATGGCGCCCTGTCCACCGATGCGTTGGACTTCGATATCGACCCGAGTCGGTCAGCGCATGCGGATGAGGTCCGCGAGACTGACGACCCACTATTCGTTGCTGAAGACGACCATCCAGCGCAGCAGTCCGTCGAAGAAACACCAGCGGCGACCGACGAGATCGACAACCGTAGTGCGCCTGCCGGGATAGCGGTTGAGTCGCCTGTCGACGAGGATCGACCAACAGCAGATTCTGTGCCTGATACGACACCGTTCGAAGCCGCACCCGTCGAGCCCGAGGTGCAAGAGCTCGAAGATCCTGAACCGGAAGTCTCAGACTCAGAGATAGGCTCCATCGATGCGATCGTCGACGGGCCCGACGAAGCAGCGGCCTCTGATGAGGCCGGTCTCGACATCGATATGCAAGATCTGACCGCGGCGTTCGGTGGCGATGTACCGGCTGAAGAAGACGCGTCTGACTATGCGGCGGTTGAATCGCCCGCTGACAGCAATGAAGCCCCCGTAACGGACGACGGGTTACGCGATGGCACCGGGCGCTTTCTGTTCAGCGACGATACACCACCCGAGGAGCTGGAAGCCGAACTTCAAGCCCTGGCCAATGATGATAATGCGAGCCAGGCTCCGGTCGCCCCGAGCGAACCAACTGCCATTGCGCTTGACCTCGGCGAGTCCGAAACCGGACCCGCAGATCCCGAATCACTAATCCAGACATTGAGCGGTGAAGACTGGGACGACCTGCTGGACGAACTGGGTGAAGAATCCGACGAAAGCGGCGAGCGATCGCTGGATTTCGAACTCGTCGACGACGATACGAGCACATCTTCTGTCGATCTCGACCTGACGCGAGCCGATGATGCGCTAACGACAACGGATGACAACAGCGCCGAAGCTGTGCCCGCAGCAGCGGAGCCCACCGACGCTGAAGCGACGCCAGACGATACGAGCGCCGCGCCATCTATCGCACCAGATGACTCGGTCGAACCACCGGTGTTGGCAGAAGAATCGCAGGCCGCAGAAGCCGTGGCAGATCTCGCGACGCTCAAAGCCACGAATGAGAATCCCGGTGAACCGCCTGCCACCGCGGACGACGATAAGACCACGTTCATGGCGTCGCCCGTTGACAACAACGGCGCCGATAGCGACAAGACTGCGTTTCTCGAGACGAACGATAGCGCAGAGGAAGACAAGACGGCCTTCCTGACGTCCGGACCTTCTGCCCAATCGGCCGACGATGAGATATTCGATATCAACGCGCTCACCAGCATGCTTCGAGCCAGCGAAGTGTTCCTCGACGAGGACGACAACCAGGAGGCACCGGCGGCGCTACCCGAGGAACAGCAGGAAATTCTGCTGAAAGAAGAACTCGACGCCGCACCTTCGAGCAACCTGGAAAGCGACGACGATGATCTGGCGGAGGATGACGATAAGACGGCACTGATGACACCGGCCGACCCGTTCGCTCGTGCGGGCGCTTCGGAAGAACAACAGGTCATCGAGGAAATCGTGCTGTCCAGCGACGAACCCCCCGCCATCCAGGAAACGCCGGAGGACATGTTTGCACAATCCATGATTATGGCCGTCCCCGAGCAACCGCGGCGCAGAGGGCTGTGGGCCGCTTTGTCGGTATTGCTTGTCATCGCGCTGGGCGGGCAGCTGGTGCACCAGTACCGCGGCCAACTCTTAACGATGGATCCCTGGGGCGCCTATCTCGGCAAGGTCTATGCGCTATTTGGTCTGGACGCCGAGCCGGTCTGGGATATCAATGCATTGTGCGTACAACGCAGTGGTTCGACGCTCACCGAGCGTACGCTGGATATTGAGACGCTGTTCCAAAACCAGACAAAAGGCCCCGTGCCGCTGCCGACGATCAAAGTGGATATCACTGACAATTTCGACGATGTCATCGCGACCGCACTGGTTGGTCCTGCAGACTACCTACCCAACGGTCAGTCAACTTCATCGACGCTAGCTGCAGCGGCGCGGCAAACGGCTTATCTGAGCCTCGATTTTGCCGAGAGTCGCGCCGATAAATTTGAATTATCGCTGTGTTATGACGGCGACGACGGCACCCTGCGCTGCGGCGCAGCCATCTGCGGAACTGGTCGATGACCCACAGCGATCGTCGTGGTCCGCTACCGGTCATCGGGGGTATCCCACTGACCGGACGCATCGCCTTGTCGCCCATGGCGGGCATCACGGATGCGCCTTTTCGCCGTATTGCACGGCACTTTGGGGCAGCGCTTGCCGCCTCCGAGATGACCACCGCCGACACCGCGTTATGGCAAAGCAGCAAATCCCGTCACCGCCTTGACATCGATCAGGACGCGGCACCGCGAGTGGTGCAGATTGCCGGCTCCGAGCCACAACAACTCGCTGCTGCCGCCCAAGCGGTCGTTGAGCGAGGCGCAGAAATTGTCGATATCAACATGGGCTGTCCGGCCAAGAAAGTCTGTAAGAAGCTGGCTGGCTCCGCACTGTTGCAAGATGAGCGACTGGTCACCGATATCCTTAGCGCTGTGGTCAACGCTGTGGCCGTGCCAGTGACACTGAAGACACGCCTGGGATGGGATCAGGACCATCTGAATATTCCAACGATCGCAGCAATCGCCGAGGATGCGGGCATCGCCGCGATTGCCATCCATGGTCGAACGCGCGCGTGTCGCTACCGCGGTAATGCGCGTTTTGAGTTGATTCGCGACGTCAAACGGAAATGCGGGATTCCCGTTTTTGCCAATGGCGATATCGTCAGCGCGCAAGTTGCGCAGCAAGTTCTCGATTTCACCGGTGCCGACGGTTTATTGATTGGTCGAGCAACACAAGGCAGGCCGTGGATTTTACGAGAAATATCCGAGTTCGTCGCCACCGGGGTGCTGCCAGCACCACTTTCAATTCGCGAAAGGCATGCTATTATCGCCGACCATCTAAAAGCCCTACACGCCTTCTACGGCGAAAAAAAAGGGTTACTGATGGCCAGAAAACATTTGAATTGGTATTGCAAAGAATTCATTGTCGCCGACCATCGTCGACGAGAACTCCTCGCTACACCAACCGTGGAGTTACAAGCTGCACTCGCATATCAAATGTTCGATGGCACCGGCCACAGCACCTCTGTAGCCGCGTAGTTGCCATCATCACATTGTTGATTCACCTGTTTGTGGGGGAGACGGTTCGCTGTGGCGACGATACAGGCAAATACACGCAAGACGACCAAGTCCAAAAAGAAAAAGAACGGCAAAAAACCGCCAGTACCTTTCGCGCGCATGACAGAAAGTGCGTTGCAGGATTACTTTGTTACCTTGAATGGCACGATTCCAGGCGACCTTTACGGCATGGTCTTATCAGAAGTCGAACGGCCGTTGTTTGAAAAGGTCATGGAGTACACGTCCGGCAACCAAAGCCGTGCCGCTGAAATTCTCGGCATTAATCGCGGTACGTTGCGCAAGAAACTGAAAACTTACGCACTCGACTAAGACATAGACGACTTAGCGTTCGCAGGAGCAGAGATCCATGACTATCAGGCGAGCGCTGATCAG
>JBCAZB010000167.1:0-6184 GCA_038533315.1 Pseudomonadota bacterium
TTGAGCTTTGCAGAGTCTTCGTTCTTCCCGATTCCTCCGGATGTGATGTTGGCGCCCATGGTGTTGGCAGACCGTCGTAAGGCCTGGTTCCTGGCCGCCGTCACCACCGTGACATCGGTTGCCGGTGGCGTCTTGGGTTATCTGATCGGCAGCCTCCTGTTCGGCTCAATCGAGCCATGGTTGATGGAATCGCATTACGCGGAAGCGTATTTGCGGTCTCTGCAATGGTTCCAGGAGTACGGAGTTTGGGTCGTTTTCATTGCGGGTTTTTCACCGATTCCGTACAAGGTGTTCACCATTGGGGCCGGCGCCGCAAGCATGAGTTTTGTGCCGTTTATCATCGCCTCGCTGGTCGGTCGTGGTGCGCGGTTTTTTCTCGTTGCCGGCTTGATCTTCGCAGGCGGACCGCGCGCGGAGGAACACCTGCGTGTGTATGTCGATCGGATCGGCTGGGCCAGTGTAGTTCTGGTCGCCGGAGCGTTGCTGTGGCTCGCCGTGCGTTAGTCTCCTCCGGTCGTCTCGCGCTGTGCGCGATCCTCGCACTCGGTTGTGGTGCCTGCGGTCTCGATTGGGACGCGCCAGCGACACAGCCGGCACGCAAGTCGGCGGACGCCACGGCGAAGGGGCGCTACACCGTGAAATCCGGGGACACGCTATATTCGATCGCATTCCGGTTCGGTTTGGATCAGCGCGAACTCGCGCGTTGGAATAATCTGCGCGACGCGACGTTGATTTATCCCGGCCAGCGACTGCGCTTGACGGCGCCGCCGGCGGGGTCGTCCACGACCAACGCGACGCGTCGTACAGCCTCCACGACTGTCCGCTCGGCGCCGGTCACGCCGCGCAATTGGGCCTGGCCGACCCGAGGTCGGGTGGTGTCGCAGTTCAACCTCAATGCCCAGGTAGCACGCACAGGTGTATTGATCGGTGGTCAGCGTGGCCAACCCGTGCTGGCTGCGGACAGCGGTGAGGTGGTCTACTCGGGTGGCGGCCTGAAAGGTTATGGCAAGCTCATCATCATTCGCCACGACGTCAACTTCCTGTCGGCGTATGGCCACAATGCAGCGCTGCTGGTCGCCGAGGGTGAACGGGTCAAACGTGGACAAAAAATCGCCACGATGGGTGACACAGCTTCGAAGCAACCGCGTTTGCATTTCGAGGTCAGACAGTCCGGCAAGCCAATCGATCCACTGCCGCTATTGCCTAAGCAGTAACCGGTTTCTGGTCTAGCGAACTAATGCAAGCACGACAGCCCTTTCTTCGCTGAGCAATACGTTATAGGTGCGTACTGCGGCCCCGTCATTCATGACTTCGATACCGATCCCCTGGCGCTGCACCTCGCGCATCACAGCGGCCGGAGGGAAAACGACAGAGTCACCAACCGCCAATATGATCACTTCCGGGTTTGTGTCGAGAAGGGGCTGTAGATGCCCCGTCGACAACGATGCCACTTGCTCGCACGAAAACGCATGCACGATCTGTTGGGGCGCGATAGCGACGCTCCCGCGTAACGGTTGGTCGTTGACCCAAACCGTCTCGGCGTCGTACTTGCGTACTGCATATATGGCGGGTTGTTCGCGAGAAAACTGCATACTGTCTAGGCATCCGTGATTGAGCGCCAGCTGCACAGGGCAAGCCAGAAATCCGGTAGAATTATGCCATGAGAATTCCTTTGTCGCTTGCCGGCGATTGCGCGGCGGTTTGTCTGCGCGACGACGTTATTGATCGGTTGCAGTTGTTGTTGTCAGCTGAATTGGAGATCGATGAGATGCCCGACGCAGTGCACGACAGTATCGATGTGTCCGCTACGCTAGATGCATCGGCTGCGGTGATTTGGACCGGCCGCCAGGCGTCAATTAATCGCTCCGATTGGTTTTGCCATATCGACGTGGTGTCGATGCAGGCGGACATGCGCGATGTGCATCTTCGCCAATGGCCGCTCAACGATGTCACTGAGGATGAGACGGCCGAATTGCACGGCACTATTGAGGGTTGTCTCGCGTCGGATCCCGACGCACGGCTTCGGCGATGGGCTTTGCACCCGTGTTCGCCGTCGCAATGGATCGTGCACGCAGCGGCCAGTGACCGAATCGACGTGAATGTGGAACACCCCAGGGGGTTGCTTGATGCACCCTTGCGTCACCATCGGGCCAGCGGTGCGGATAGCCGGCTTTGGCAACGTTTGACCACCGAGTTACAAATGATGATGCATGCGTCGACCACCAACACGGCACGCTTGCAGCAGGGCCGGATGCCAGTCAATGGGGTCTGGTTGTACGGTGCTGGGTTGATGCCGTCTGTGTCGCGCGCAAAAACGTTACCGTCACTTCGGGGTCACGATGATTGGGCCTGCGGGCTGTGGCAGCTGCTCGCGGGTGAGCCGAGCATACCGATCGAAGACGAAGGTATGCTGTTACAGGGTGGGGTCGTGCACGCACCGTTGCCGCCTGGGACGCTTGCCGAGCGCATCGAACAGACGCTCGTGTCTGGCGTGGTGCGTGAAGTCCGGCTGTTGATGCCAGCGCGCACGCTTCGTGTTCGTCGTCAACGCTGGCTGCGGCGACTGACTCGTCGTTGGGGCGGTCGTCGCGGGAGCCGAGTTAATGACTAGTCGATTGCGACCGCTGAAACGACGCCCTGCAAAGCCGCACACGCTGGATTCTGTCGATCCCGTCATTGCAAACGTACTCGCCGCCCGTGGCGTGTCCACGGCAGACGCGCTAGCGACGGACCTTTCGCGGCTTGCACCCGTCAGTGGCCTGAGTGGTATCGATGATGCGGTAGCGCTTCTGTCAAAGCATCGCGATGGGCGCGTGCTGATTGTTGGCGACTTCGATGCCGACGGCGCGACCAGCACGGCATTAATGTGGCGTTGTTTGCAGCGTCTTGGTTTTCAGTCGGTGGCATCGTTAGTACCTAACCGGTTTGATTTCGGTTATGGACTGAGCGTCCCGTTAGTCGAAGTCGCGTTGCAGGATCATCCCACATTGATCGTCACGGTAGACAATGGCATTAGCAGCGTTGCCGGCGTCGCTGCGGCGAGAGCTGCGGGTGTCGATGTACTGATCACGGATCACCACTTACCACCTGCGACAATGCCGGCAGCGAACGTGATTGTGAATCCGAACCTGCCGGATGACAGCTACCCTAGCAAGCACTTGGCGGGCGTCGGGGTGGCGTTTTGTGTCATGGCTGCGCTAGCGCGCGCACTATCGAATGGCGATTCAACGATCAGTCGTATGCCGGCCGAATATCTGGATCTGGTCGCGCTCGGTACTGTGGCGGACGTCGTACCCCTCGACCAGAACAACCGGATACTCGTTGCCGCGGGTCTCGCGCGTATTAGAGCGGGCCAATGCGCTCCCGGTATCACCGCGTTGCTGGAGCTGGCCGGTCGAGATTGCCGCCGTATTGTCGCAACCGATCTCGGTTTTGCGGCCGGACCCCGGTTGAATGCGGCCGGCCGACTGGAAGACATGGCCGTAGGTATTCGTTGCCTTATGGCCGATGACGTCGGTAGTGCGCGTGAGCTTGCCGACGCGCTGGATAAAATTAACAGAGACCGACGTGAGATAGAGTCGGAGATGCAAGTGGAGGCCAACAATATCGTTCGGGCACTGGACGACGAGGCCGATGCCCAGCTGCCGTCTTGCTTGTGTTTGTACGAGCCACACTGGCATCAAGGTGTTGTCGGTCTGGTCGCATCACGTGTTAAGGAGCGCACGGGCCGTCCGACGTTTGTGTTCGCAGCCGAGTCCGACGGTTTGATCAAGGGCTCGGGCCGATCTGTGACTGGGGTGCATCTGCGTGACTTGCTGGCGGTGGTCGATCAGAACATGCCGGGTGCTATTGCAAAGTTCGGGGGGCACGCGATGGCGGCCGGCCTGACGATGCAGGCCAGCGCATTCGACGAGTTTACGAGCGTTGCCAACGAGGCGATGGCGCAGTTGTTTCCGGATACTGATTTTAATCCGGCGTTGCTGACCGATGGTGCATTGTCGGTATCGCATTTGACGGTTGAATTCGCACAACATCTGAAAATGCTAGTGCCGTGGGGGCAGCGATTTCCTGAACCGTCGTTTGATGGCATCTTCACGGTGCGATCGGTGCGGGTCGTCGGTGAAGACCACCTCAAGCTCACCGTTACCGCCGAATCAATCGCAATTGATGCTATTGCGTTCAGACAGGTACGCGAGCCATTGCCGATGCCGGGCGAGCAGGTCGAACTCTGTTACCGACTCGACGTCAACCACTGGCAAGGCCGCACGTCGCTGCAGCTCGTTATCGAGCAATGGCGCGTGGTGTCATCGTGACATCATGCTAAAATGGCGGGATATCAATCAGCAGGGCCTCACGCGCATGGAGACCAATCAACTCAGTCAGTCTATCGACGACCTTCGCGATCGCGCCGCATCGCTCAGGGGGTATCTTTGACTACGATGGTAAGCGCGAGCGGTTGGATGAAGTTCGCCGCGAGCTAGAGGATCCTGACGTCTGGAACGAGCCTGAGCGGGCTCAAGCACTCGGTCAGGAGCGCGCTGGCCTCGAAGATATTGTTGATGGCCTCGATTTGATCGACGGTCGTCTCAGTGATAGCGAAGAGCTGCTTGAAATGGCTATCGCCGAAGATGATGCAGCCGCCGTCTCCGAGATCGAAACCGATGTCGCGTCTGTCGCCACGCGCGTCGAACGACTCGAGTTCCGGCGCATGTTCAGCGGTGAGCAAGACGCATCGCCAGCCTTTGTCGATATTCAATCGGGTGCGGGTGGCACCGAGGCGCAAGATTGGGCGAGTATGTTGTTGCGCATGTATCTGCGTTGGGCGGAAGCGCACGGCTTCAAAGCCGAGGTTATGGAAGCCTCCGATGGTGAGGTGGCCGGTATCAAGGGCGCGACAATCCGTGTCGAGGGTGATCACGCCTTCGGTTGGTTGCGAACGGAAACCGGCGTGCATCGACTGGTGCGAAAATCACCTTTCGACTCCGGCAACCGCCGACATACATCGTTTGCGTCTGTGTTCGTGTCGCCGGAGATCAATGACAGCGTCGAAATCGATATCGATCCATCCGATCTGCGTATTGATGTCTACCGCGCCAGTGGCGCGGGTGGCCAACACGTGAACCGTACCGAGTCCGCCGTACGCATCACACATTTACCGACCAATACGGTTGTGCAGTGCCAGAACGATCGATCGCAACACAAGAACAAGGCGACGGCCATGAAGCAATTGCAGTCGAAGCTGTATGAGCTCGAAATGCAAAAAAGACGCGGTGCTGCGCAGGAGATGGAAGACAGCAAGGCGGACGTCGGCTGGGGCAGCCAGATCCGCTCTTACGTGCTGGACCAATCGCGCATCAAAGATCTTCGCACCGGTGTCGAAACTGGCAATACGCAAGCGGTACTGGACGGTGGCCTCGATGCGTTCATCGAAGCGAGCCTCAAACAAGGACTATAACCATGGCAGATGAGCAAATCATCGACGAGAACAAACTCATCGCGGAGCGCCGCCGCAAACTTGATCGACTACGGGAGCAGGGTGGTGCTTACCCGAACGATTTTCGTCGCGATGCACTGGCGGCGGAGTTGATAGCCCAGTATGGCGAAACCGACGGTGACACGCTAAAAGCGATCCCGAAGCGTGTCGCGGTCGCCGGGCGTTTGATGGCAAAGCGCGTGATGGGTAAGGCGAGCTTCGCCAAGATTGCAGACCGCTCCGGGCAGATTCAGCTCTACGTGCAACGCGATGCATTGGCCGATGGGTTCTACAACAGCGAGTTCAAGACCTGGGATGTTGGCGACATCGTCGGCGCGACAGGCACGCTGTTCAAGACGCGTACCGGTGAGCTGACCGTCGAGATCGACGACATTCGGTTGCTGACCAAGTCGCTGCGTCCATTGCCTGATAAATGGCATGGATTGAGCGACCAGGAGACACGCTATCGTCAGCGCTATGTTGATCTGGCTATCAATGAAGACAGCCGACGCGTGTTCCGTGACCGGACCCGAATCGTCAGTTTTATTCGTGCTTTCCTGGAGTCGCGGGATTTCATGGAAGTAGAAACCCCGATGATGCAGACGACACCGGGCGGCGCGATCGCTCGGCCGTTCTCAACCCATCACAACGCGCTGGATATGGAGCTCTACCTGCGGATTGCGCCTGAGCTCAATCTAAAACGATTGGTCG
>JBCAZB010000168.1:0-6109 GCA_038533315.1 Pseudomonadota bacterium
AGCAGAAATGCAACGATTATTTGATGCGCGTGTGCAGGATGTTGTGCCTGCGGGCGACGTGGCAGGAGAAAAATCATGAAAGGTGGAATTGGCCAGCTGATGAAACAGGCCAAGGCGATGCAGGAAAATATGGCCAAGGTTCAACAGGAGCTCGCTGCAACGGAAGTTACAGGAGAGGCCGGCGCAGGTCTGGTTTCGGTCACAATGACCTGCAAGCACGAGGTGCGCGCTATTCGTATCGATGACAGTCTCGTCGGCGAAGATCGCGATATGCTAGAAGACTTGCTGGCTGCGGGCTTCAACGACGCGTTGCGGCGTGCCGAGGAAAAAAGCGCCGAAAAGATGCAGGGCATGGCGGGTGGCCTCGATTTGCCTGCTGGTTTCAAACTGCCGTTCTGATCGCTTGCCGAGGGTTTCTGGATGGCCTTTACGCCACTGCTAACGGACTTGATCGATAGTCTGCGTGTGTTGCCAGGCGTTGGGCAGAAAACCGCGCAGCGCATGGCGTTTACCTTGCTCGAGAAAGACCGAGATGGTGCGATGCGCCTCGCGCGTCAGCTCATGGCGGCAGTAGAGGGTATTGGTCAATGCGAGCGTTGCCAGATGTTCTCGGAAACGCCGGTGTGTCCGATTTGTTCGGACCCGGCGCGCGACCCATCAACGCTGTGCGTCGTCGAATCACCAGCCGACGTGCTCGCGCTGGACGCGGCCACAGGCTTTCGTGGGCGTTATTTCGTGTTGATGGGGCACCTGTCGCCGCTGGATGGTATTGGGCCTGACGAATTAGGCGTCGATAAACTGGCGGCACTGCTGCGCGCTCCGGATGTGCGCGAAGTGATTATCGCGACAAACCCGACGGTAGAGGGCGATGCCACCGCCCACTTCGTGGCGGACTTGGCCCATAGCATGGAGGTCAGCGCGAGTCGCATCGCGCACGGCGTGCCGGTCGGTGGGGAGCTCGAGTACGTCGATGGCGGCACACTATCGCACGCGTTCAGTGGCCGTCGCGCGATGCTGTAACTGACAGAGGGCGCTATGGAAGACTGTATCTTTTGCAAAATCGTGGCGGGTGATATTCCGGCGGATATCATTTATGACGATCCACAAGTGTTGGGTTTCAGAGATTTGCACCCGCAGGCGCCAACGCACGTTTTGTTCATACCGAAGCGTCATATCGCGACCGTGAATGACCTGAAGCCCGAAGATGCGGCGCTGGCGGGTCAGCTGTTGATCGCAGCACGATCCTACGCTGCTGAGCAGGGATTTGCCGAACGTGGTTTCAGGCTGGTCATGAACTGCAACGCGGACGGCGGCCAGACTGTATATCACATGCATCTGCATCTGTTGGCCGGCGCACCATTGCCCCCGGGGTTCGGTACGCGCTAATACTTGTCAGCACGTAGCTGACGGGTCAGATTGACCAGCCGCAAATAACTTTGATAGCGGCGCTCGGACAGCGTCTTGTTGGTTAGCGCTTGCTTGACTGCACAGCCTGGCTCAGCGCGATGCATACAGTCACTGAAGCGGCAGTGCGCGGCCAACGCGGCGATCTCCACAAAACCCTGATCGACATCAACCAAGCTCTCGATGCTCGGTGCATAGTCTCGTACACCGGGGGAATCGATAACCTCAATCGCATGATCGAGGTAGAGCAGTGTGGCGGCAACCGTCGTGTGGCGACCCTCAGCATTCGCGTCAGAGATAGTCGCGGTGCGTTGTCGCTGCTCAGTGGCCAGTGCATTGATCAGTGACGACTTTCCAACCCCGGATTGTCCGACGAAGATGCTGCGTTGGCCCGCGAGTGCGGTGGTCAGTTGGGCAACGGAATCCGCGTCGTCTTTCGCTGTGCTCACTACGCGATAGCCGATCGACTCGAAGACGCTCAATTCGGTGTCGGGCGGCGCGAGATCTCGCTTGTTCCAAACCAAAATCGCGTCGCACTGCATTTGTATCGCTGCGGCGAGATAACGATCGACAATGAACCAGTCTGGCGCTGGCGTCGCGCAAACTACAATGACCACGGTATCGATATTCGCCGCTAATACCTCCCGACGGCCGCGAAGGTCGGGGCGGCTAAGTTCGTTCCGTCGCGGGCCGATTTGATCGATGACCCAATCAGACTCGCCGGTTAGCGGCCTGGCGAACACTTCATCGCCGCATACAGGTCGCAACCGCTTGCCGCGCGTGCGCGCTTGCGGCTGAAATTGCGGACTGGATTCGTCGCAAAGTAAAAAGCGTCTGCCCCACGCCGCACAAACGCGCATCGGTTCGGTGTCCGCGGGTGGCTTGGCAGGGACGGAATAGCGAGGCATGCGACGCAGTATGCCAGTCAACGGGTTCCGTTGCTGTGTCTGCTACACTCCGCACTATGACTACGCAAAGCAATAACGCGCAACGGCTGATCTGGATTGACCTCGAAATGACGGGTCTTGATCCCGATAGTGATCGAATTATAGAAATTGCCACGATTGTCACAGATGCGGCGTTGGAGGAGCTCGCGGTGGGCCCCGTGTTGGCGATTCGGCAACCCGAGGCGCGCCTGGCCGCGATGGACGAGTGGAACACCCGTCAGCATGGTCAGTCGGGGCTGACGAAACGCGTGCTCGAGAGCACGATTTCCACGGCCGACGCAGAACGCCAGACGCTCGATTTTCTGGAGCCTCTGCTCGCTGCAGGCAGCTCACCCATGTGTGGTAACAGCATTTGCCAGGACCGACGATTTCTGGCGCGTTATATGCCATCCTTGGAACGGTTTTTTCACTACCGCAATCTCGACGTGAGCACGCTGAAAATTCTTTCCAATCTTTGGCGGCCGGACATCGCGAGTGGCTTTACAAAACAATCCAGCCACTTAGCGCTCGATGATATCCGCGACTCAATCGCCGAGCTAAAGCACTATCGGGAACAATGGCTGAGCGAATCAGCCTGACATCGGTCCCTGATCGTTTGACCGCACCACCGGCCGGGCTACGGGTGGCGCCGGCCTGTCAGCGCAACGCTGGCGCAATCGCCGACGTGCTTGCTGATTGGTTACGCGAAGATGATCTGGTTATCGAAGTAGGCTGTGGTACCGGGCAGCATGCGGCGTGGATGACCACCGCACTGCCTGGGTTACGTTGGTTACCCACGGACGTGGCGCCTGACTTTGTAACGATCAGCGCGTGGCGAGACCTCTCGAATAGCGCGCAGTCGATACACGTGCCCGTGGCGCTGGATGCAACGATTCCCGATATGTGGCCGTCCGTTGCAGCGAACGCACTGTTCACAGCCAACACGCTGCACATCATGTCGTGGTCCGCGGTGGAGCAGCTGTTTGCCAATATGCATCGGTCTTTGTCCGCTAACGGTTTGCTGCTGATCTACGGCCCATTCCATGATCAAGGCAAACCGACCAGCGACGGCAATGAACGGTTTGATGCTGAACTCCGCGCCGGTGGCAGTGGTCGCGGCATTCGTGATCGCGGCGCGGTGCAGTCGCTGGCGGCTGCGGCAGGATGGCTGCAGGTCGCCCACTACACGATGCCTGCCAACAATGAGTTGCTGATTTGGCGGACAGAGAACGGGGTTAAGCATGGCTGATCCAGACCGATTGGCATCCGGTGGTTGTCACTGCGGCGCAGTCGCGTTCACAGTCAGCGTGCCCGACAACGCTGTCGCACATGCCTGCAACTGTTCCATTTGCTGCGCGTCGGGCTTCGTCGGCCTGATCGTACCTGCCGACTGTTTTGAGCTGTTGCGTGGTGAATCTGCGCTTCGCGAGTACCGGTTCAATACCGGTGTCGCCAGGCACTGGTTTTGTGGCGATTGTGGGGTAAAGTCGTTTTATCGCCCTCGCTCGAATCCAGAGGGTGTCAGTATCAACATTCACACACTCGAGCCGCATTGGCTGGAGGAGATCACGGTCGAACCATTTGATGGGCAGAACTGGGAACGGTACGCGCACACGCTGGCACATCTGACGCGTCCGTCCTCTGAGTGACTTGTTGCCGCGCGGCGACAGTGTACAAATACCCCGGCAATCATTAATCTAGCGGGCTTCGAATTGCCATAACGTGCGCCATGCCTTACCGAGTCCGTCAGTCTGTCATACCGTTTTTAGTGCTCGCGCTGGTTAGCGCTCCAATCGCGCCGGTTGCCAGCGCTCAGGAGACGACCCGCTATGTCACAGATCAGTTCGAGGTCACGATGCGTGGCGGACCAAGCACCGACAACCGAATCGTTCGTATGTTGTCTTCTGGTACACCGTTGCGGGTCCTTGAGCAGGATTCAGCGACAGGCTACAGCCGGGTCAGATTGACCACGAGCGCCACCGAAGGCTATGTGTTGACGCGGTATTTGATGTCGGAACAGGACGCGCGTAGTCAGCTTGCCTCGCTGACCGAACGACTGGAAACATTGCGTGACCAAAGCGGTGATCGCGGCCGTGAGCTCGATGACTTGCGCCAAGCGAATGCTCAGGCGACGCAGCGTATTGCGACGCTGCAACAGAGCAACGAGAGACTGGAACAGGAGCTCTCAGATCTGCAGCGCAAGGCGGCCAACGTCATCAATATCGACCGCGAGAATAAGACGCTGAGAAAAGAACTCACCGACACGCAAATTCAATTGCAGAGCACCGAAGAGGAGAACCGCGAGTTGTCGTCTCGCCGGGTAGTTCAGTGGGTGTTGACCGGGGCTGCGATTCTTTTGGTCGGGCTGGTGCTCGGGTTGATCCTTCCGGGCATGCGACGTCGCAAACGCGGCGGCTACGGCAGCGATTTGATCTAGCTGTTATCAGATTCGGGCACAGCAAGGCCGTGCCCGGATTTCATCCGACTTTCTCGCCCGCGAGAAAGAGCCAAGTCTCGATTACGGTGTCAGGGTTGAGCGACATGCTCTCAATACCTTGATCCAGCAACCAGCGGGCAAGCTCCGGATGATCAGACGGCCCCTGACCGCAAATGCCCACGTATTTATTCGCTTTGCGGCAAGCGCCGATGGTCATTTCCAGCAGTGCCTTGACGGCAGCATCGCGTTCGTCGAACAGATCGGCAATCAATCCTGAATCGCGATCGAGACCGAGCGCTAGTTGCGTCATATCGTTGGAACCAATCGACATGCCATCGAAGTGTTCAAGATATTGGTCGGCTAGCAATGCGTTGGTCGGCAGTTCAGACATCATGATGATGCGCAGATCGTGCTTGCCGCGCTCCAATCCGTTCTCTGCGAGCAATTCGGTCACTTGTTTTGCCTGCTCGACGGTACGTACAAACGGTACCATCACCTCGACGTTTGTCAGGCCCATGTCTTCTCGTACACGCCGAATGGCCTGACACTCAAGCTCGAAGCAAGGACGGAATGCCGCGTCGATGTAACGGGCTGCACCACGGAAGCCTAACATCGGATTCTCTTCATCCGGCTCGTACAGTTCGCCACCAATCAGATTGGCGTACTCGTTCGATTTGAAATCGGACAAACGCACAATGACAGGATTGGGCGCAAACGCGGCAGCGATCGAACTAACGCCTTCCGCGAGTTTGCTGACAAAAAACTCGATCGGATCTTCGTAGCCTGCCATTTGCTCATCGATCAGTTCGCGGGTATCGGCATCGACTTTGTCGTACTCAAGCAGGGCCTGAGGATGAACGCCAATCATCCGATTGATGATGAACTCCAGTCGTGCGAGCCCGACACCAGAGTTGGGGATTGATGCGAAGTCGAACGCACGATCCGGGTTGCCGACATTCATCATAATCTTGACGGGAATGTCGGGTAGGGCATCGAGCTCGATCTGGTGTTTTTCAAATTCCAGCAGGCCCTCGTAAATAAAGCCCTCATCGCCTTCGGCGCAGGATACGGTAACTTCGCTGCCATCCGCGATGCGATCGGTGGCATCGCCACAGCCGACCACGGCAGGAATACCGAGCTCACGTGCGATAATCGCGGCATGGCAAGTGCGACCGCCGCGGTTGGTGACGATGGCCGCGGCACGCTTCATGACCGGCTCCCAATCGGGATCGGTCATATCGGCAACCAAAACGTCACCACTCTGTACACGCGCCATCTCACTGACATCGTTGATGACCCGCGTTTTGCCCGAGCCAATTTTCTGACCGATGCTGCGCCCAGT
>JBCAZB010000169.1:0-6100 GCA_038533315.1 Pseudomonadota bacterium
CGCCTTGATCACATCGACACCGGTCTTCAGACCACCATCCGTTTGCAGACGGACCTTGTGCCGCAAGTCGTTACCGCGCAAAACCTGATGGGTCTCGGATAGCCCCAACTCCCAAGGACTACCGGCGTATTTGACCGAGGTCAGCGGACTAGCTCCGGTACCGCCATCGTAGCCCGAGATCGTAATCAGGTCGGCATAGGCTTTGGCAACGCCCGCCGCAATCGTACCGACGCCCGGCTCGGAGACGAGTTTCACGCTCACGAGCGCATCCGGGTTGACCTGCTTGAGATCGAAAATCAGCTGTGCGAGATCTTCGATCGAGTAGATGTCGTGATGCGGTGGCGGCGAAATCAAGCCGACGCCCGGACTCGCATAGCGCAGACGCGCGATCGTCTCATCGACCTTGTGTCCGGGTAACTGACCGCCCTCGCCGGGTTTTGCGCCCTGCGCAATCTTGATCTGCAACACATCGGCATTCACCAGATACTCGGCAGTCACGCCGAACCTGCCACTGGCGACCTGCTTGATGCGCGACATGCGTTCCGTTCCGTAGCGGGCCGGGTCTTCCCCGCCTTCGCCAGAGTTCGATCGAGCACCCAGTCGATTCATCGCAATCGCCAATGCTTCATGCGCCTCGGGCGACAACGCACCGAGTGACATGCCCGCGCTATCGAAGCGTCGCACGATGTCGCTAACCGGCTCGACCTCATCGATCGGTACCGGCGTCGTATCGAACTGGATATCCAGCAGATCGCGCAGGGTCGAGATCGGTCGCGTATTCACAAGCTCGGCGTATTGTTTGTAAATATCGTAATTGCCGGATCGCACCGCCGCTTGCAGCGTTGCAACGACGTCCGGGTTGTAGCAGTGATACTCGCCGCCGTGCACGTAGCGCAACAAGCCGCCTTGATTGACCGGCACGCCAGGCGCCCAGGCCAGTCTCGCCAGTGCCTGCTGATCCTCCGCCAGATGGCCAAAGCCTGCACCTTTGATGCGGCTGACTGTGCCGCGGAAGCAGCGCTCGACCACATCGGGCGCCAGACCAACAATTTCAAACAACTGTCCACCGCGGTAACTCGCGATCGAAGAGATACCCATCTTCGACATGATCTTGAACAGCCCTTTGCGGATGCCGCGCCGATAGTTGCGCCCGAACTGTGGCGTGCCCTCGAGGTGGTTGCTCATTTTGCCCTTGCGCGCCATGTCATAGAGCACCTGATAAGCCAGATACGGATAGACAGCGGTCGCGCCATAGCCGATCAAGCAAGCAAAGTGATGAGGATCGCGTGCATAACCGGTTTCGACCAGCAAATTGCAATCGCAGCGCAAACCCGCGTCAACAAGATGGTGGTGCACCGCGCCGGTGGCGAGCAACGCGTGCACCGGCAACTTGCCTTTCTCGAGGTAGCGATCCGATAGACAGATCAGCAAGTTGCCGTCGCGAACGGCGCTGGCCGCGCGTGCACAGATGTCGTCCAGAGCTTCGGTCAGCGGCACGTCTTCATCGTAGTTCAAGTCGATAAACGCCGACCGATCGCCAAACAGTGCCGGGCTCACCAACTGCCGCCACTTGCGTTGAGACAACACCGGCGAGCTAATGATGACGTGTTCCGCGTCGCTCGCAGAGAGCTCGAACAGGTTTGCCTCGCGTCCAATATTCGTTTGCAAGGTCATGACAATGCGCTCGCGCAACGAATCGATGGGTGGATTAGTCACCTGCGCAAATTGTTGTCGGAAGTAATCGAATAACGGTCTGACTTGCTTCGACAGCACCGACATTGGTGTGTCGTCACCCATCGAGCCCACAGCTTCCATGCCGGCTTCTGCCAAAACGCGCAAGACCTCGTTACGCTCTTCAGCGGACAGATTAAACATCTTCTGATAGACCGCAATCGTATCCGGATCCATTGGCTCAGCGGCCATCCGGACATCAATTAATTCCGACTCAAGATAACGAATACCCTTCTTCAGCCACCGCCGATACGGGGCGCGTGCCTTGATCTGGTCATGGATTGCGCTGGTATTGAGCAACTTGCCATCCTGCAAGTCCACTGCGAGCATCTCACCCGGCCCCAGACGTCCCTTTTCGATGACCGACTCGGGCGCATAATCATAAACACCGATTTCCGATGCGATCGTCAGGTGGCGATCGTCGGTCAGGACGTAGCGAGCCGGCCGCAGCCCATTCCGGTCCAACGTACAGGCCGCGTAACGCCCATCGGTCATCACGACGCCCGCGGGGCCATCCCAAGGCTCAATGTGACAGCCGAAAAATTCGTAAAAGGCGCGGATGTCGGGATCGAGACGTTCATCTGCTTGCCACGCTGGCGGCACCAGCAGTCGCATCGCTTGCAGCACATCCATGCCGCCAGCCAGCATGACCTCGAGCATGTTATCCAGACTCGATGAATCCGAGCCATCCATGGACACGAGCGGTTGCAGACCGGACACATCCGGCAACTTGTCGGATTGGAAGTTCTTTGCGCGCGCTCGAGCCCAGTTACGGTTGCCCTGGATCGTATTGATCTCGCCATTGTGTGCGAGCAAACGAAACGGTTGCGCCAAACGCCACTGCGGCCAGGTGTTGGTCGAGAAGCGTTGGTGGAACACGCAGACCGAGCTTTGCATCCGCGGGTCTTCCAAGTCGCGATAGAACTTTGAGAGCACCGACGGCATGACCATGCCTTTATAGGACAAGGTATTGGCGCACAGACTCGCCACATAGAAAGACGGATCGATGTCCGCCAACATGCGTTCAGTCCGTCGCCGCGCGATGAACAACTGTCGATTGAACAACGCGCGCGCCATACCATCGGGCGCATTGACAAAGACCTGTTCGATAATCGGCAGTGTGCGCAACGCCTCTTCACCGCAAACACTCGGGTCTATAGGCACTTTCCGCCAACCGAGCGTTGTCAGTCCGACTGCTTCGAGCTGCTTCTCAAGCTCGGTACGACAGCGGCCCGCCATCGTGTCGTGTGGGTTCAGGAACACCATCCCGACAGCAAACTGCCTGTTGAGATCGAAACCCTGCTCACCCGCCAGTTCGCGAAGAAATTGCTCGGGCGCTTTCATCAAGAGACCGCAGCCATCACCAGTCTTGCCATCCGCAGCGACCGCACCTCGGTGCGTCAGGCGCGCCAGCGCTCCGATAGCGGTCTGTACAAGCCACTGACTCGGTTCATCGTCGATGTTGGCGATCAGCCCGAACCCACAACTCGCCTTTTCGAACGACGGGTGGTAAAGGCTTGATTGATCGGGCATCTGAGTCAATGCGGTGGCGCTCCTAAATTGACCGTCGTCGCGCAACGGTTCGCCGCGACCTCGTTACGAAGGTGGCAGGTTTGAGATAACTGTAGCGGGGAACCGAGTGCCGTACCGTAGGGTTCGATGGCGCCGCGAGCGGGTAATCGCTGGGCGGTTTGCCGGTGCCCGTCCATCTTTATGCCATCAATGACGCACTGCGACAAATCGCAGATTCGTCTAACTACGCTCTAATTCAGTCAAAACGATCGGAAATAGCGCCAAAATCAGCGAAATTACGTGTTTTTGCTGACTGTCAGCCGTCAGATGGCTGCGGTCGCCAGACTGACTTGCCACCGACCAGTCGGTGGTTTGCCGCAGTTACGCGCGTAACTATTAGCGTGTGATCTGGACGGTGCCCTCGGTCTTAAAGGGCAGAGGCCTGATGAATGGCAGGTCGACCGCGACATCGCCGCCAACCTGATAGTCGAGTGACTGTTCGCCGCCCAGCATGATCCGCGTACCGAGCGCTTTAACGACCTCCATTAAAGACGTCTCGACGCTGATGCTGAAACTGCCCTCGCCGTTCGCGGGCACACGAAACGCACTCTCACTGCGCCCATTGACGAGCGACATGCCGCCGAGCATCACGCCATAGTTAATCGCTTTGATCGGCAAAGGAATCGCGTTTGGATTGGTGACTTCGAAGTCCAAAACGAACTGCTGCTGCAGGCTGCTGAGCTCCTGCAATCGAACATTACTCAATCGCACATCGGGCGCCTCGAGCGACTCGCTGATGGTCTGGCAACCACCCAGCAGGACCAAAGTGGCCGCGAAAACAATACGTAGAAAAAAATTTGGCATGCAGTAGTCCCGATTCGGGAAGACCGGCCCGACGCATTGCCGGGCCGGTTGGTTTGGTCAAGAGCTCACGTTTGGTCGTCGAGTTCTTCCAGCGCTTCTTCGCTGATCTTGCGGCCCTCGTCGATCATATCTGACGCTTTATCAGCCGCTGCATCAGCAGCTTCCTTAGCATCATCCATCGCCTCAGCACCTGCTTCCATGGCGTCTTCGCCCATTTCCTTGGCAGCATCCGCCATCTCGCCTGCTCTATCAGCGGCCGCGTCAGCCATTTCACCCGCTTTCTCTGAAGCGGCATCTACCGCATCACCCGCGGCTTCCGTAGCGTCTTCCGCCATCGATTTCGCTCCATCGGCGGCCGCTGCAGCGGTCTCCTTTGCAGCGTCCAGTGCAGAGCTTTCGTCAGCTTTATCACCGCCGCACGCAGTCAGCGCGAGTACGCTGCTAACCAACAGCACATTAATTACGTGTCGAGACATCATTTTTCCCCAATTGCTCTCCCAATAACTTGGCCGTTATAACTGCTGGTCCATACCTCCTGCAAGCCCGCTTTCTGTCGTATTTTGACCACAGGGACTATCGCGGCAGGTCATCCCCGCGGGCCCAGCGAGCGCTGGTGATGCGCCAGTCATCGTCTTCACGTACTAAATCCAGCTCAAACCGATAGACCGCGCCGCGCAAGCGCAACCGGTCCCAGTCCGCACCGGCAAACCGCGCTTTGATGGCCACTTCAGCCAGTTCTCCGGAAAGAAAATCGATGGATTCCACGTCTGTCAGAATCAACGCATCGTTGGTCTGCAGCATAACGCCGCGCAGCATAGTGATGACCGCGGCCTTGTCGTTGTCACGGAGATCCTGATAGTCGTCATGCAGAGCCCGGCGAAACGGTCCGATCGCTTCATCCTCTGCCGCCTCTGCCAGCGACGAAATAAGCGCCCGAATTTGCTCCTCGGCGCTCGGTGCACCGCAGCCCGCTAAAAAGCCGAACATGAGAGTCAATAGAATGAGGTAGCGCATGTCGGCAGTATCGCATCACCGACCGAATCTGTCAGAATAAGCAAAGGGCGAGCGCAGTCGAAATTAAGGAAGACAGTCGTGCAAGGCACTCTCAGTCAGGCGGACAGCGCCAATATCCATAATGTGCTGGATCTCTGGTTCAAGGAAAGAGACAAAGACACGCCCGGACTCGATGGGCGCATGAGCTTCTGGTTCGGCGACGATCCAGAAATCGATATCCAGATTCGCCACCGGTTTGGCGGTTTGATCAAGCAGGCCGCCAACGGTGAGCTGGAGCACTGGGCGAAAACACCGCTCGGTCGACTGGCGTTGATTCTCGTACTCGATCAGTTTCGACGAAACGTCTATCGCGGCAAGCCGGAAGCGTTCAGCCACGATAAAGTTGCTCTCAAACTCTGCGTTGAGGGTGCAATTGCGAAGCACGATGCTCAGCTCAGCGTGATCCAGCAGATGTTCTTTTTCATGCCGATGCAGCACATGGAATCGCGCAAAGTTCAGGCGAAGTCGGTCGCGGTCTTTCGCAACCTGGTCAAAAAAGCTTCCGCCGTCGAAAAAGAAACCCTCGAAACCTGCGCGGATTTTGCGGAGCTACACCACGACATTGTCGAACAGTTCGGTCGCTTCCCGCATCGCAACGCGATCCTCGGCCGCGACAGCACCGAAACAGAAAAAGCGTTTTTGTCGGACGGACCGACTTTCGGACAGGGCTAAGGCGGATCTCCAAAACACTTTGCAAGCACATCGCTGACCCGGCTATATGACGCAACCGGGTTTATCTGGCTCACTCGAAATCACTCGCTCTCAAGGCAACCCCGGTTGCCAGGCAGGTTGCAGCAACCTAGAGCGATTCACTGTTTTATCCAATAGTGCTCTCAACGCGACTGCGAACCTCTGGCGGCCAGGGAGGCGTTTTCTGAGCGAGTCTTTTCGAGCGAGGAAAATACATCGCTGGCTGTTTAGTTCGACCAGATCAGTCGCG
>JBCAZB010000170.1:0-6077 GCA_038533315.1 Pseudomonadota bacterium
CACATTCACGACACTTGTGGTCGCTTCAATTCTCTCAATGGATATACCGTCACGACGGCTCCGCCGGACGCTGCAAGTACAGGTAAAGCATTCATAAGACTGAGATTAACGTTAAATCACCCCAAAAACCTGTAATTCGGCGGATTTGGCCCTAACGAGGTACGCTTACCAGCAGTTGTTATGATATGACGTTTTCCAGCGTCCGGCGGAGCCGTCGTGACGGTATATCCATTGAGAGAATTGAAGCGACCACAAGTGTCGTGAATGTGGCTTTTTTGAGCCAAATTGCTAGGAGAAACCAATGAAACGCAATTTCTACGCACCGCCGCTGGTGGTCGCGTTGTCGATCGCCGTTGGCGCGACCGATGCTTCCGCACAATCGAATTCTGAAGAGAAGCTCGACACTATTACAGTCACGGGCACGCGTCAGGCGTACCAGGGCGATTTCGAGCCATTCGAGATCCCTCAGGCCGAGCTGAAAATTGATGCGCAAACTTTGCGTGATTCGGGTTCGATCGATCTCGTTCAGGCTCTGGATCTGTCAGCTTCAGTATCCCGGCAGAACAACTTTGGCGGCCTGTGGAACAGCTTCGCGATTCGCGGCTTCGTCGGTGATGAGAATCTGCCTAGTAACTTCCTTGTTAACGGCTTTAACGCAGGCCGTGGTTTCGGTGGTGCACGCGATCTGGCTGGCGTCGAGTCGGTTGAAGTTTTGAAAGGCCCGCGCGCGGCGCTATACGGTCGCGGCGAGCCTGGTGGTACCGTCAACCTCGTGACCAAGCGTCCAACGTTTGAGCAAGGCGGCGAAGTCAATGTGGCCGCCGGCAGTTGGAGCAACTACCGGGTCGACTTCGACTACCAAACACCGGTATCTGACAACGTCGCGATTCGCCTCGTCGGTGCATACGAAGATGCCGAGAGCTTCCGTGACACGATCGAAACCAACAAGCTGTTGTTCAGCCCGTCGATCGCTTGGAACATCACCGACCAAAGCAAGCTCGTTTATGAGATGGAGTACAGCGATCAGGAAACACCGTTCGATCGTGGTGTCATCGCGATTGACGGCGAGCTCGGCCGCATCCCGGTTGAGCGCTTCCTCGGCGAGCCAAGCTACGGACCGATCGAAACCAGCGTGCTCGGTCACCAGGTTGAGTTCCAACACAACTTCAACGACGAGTGGAGCGCACTGGTCGGCTTTAACCTGCGCGACACCGAACTGGATGGCCTTGCCTCTGAGAACGGCTTTGGCGCGCCGGATGCCGAGGGCAACTTTGGCCGCTTCAGTCGCTCGCGTGACTACGATGCCTCTTATCAGGTGTTCCGTGCCGAGCTGAGCGGTAGCTTCTACACAGGTAACATCCAGCACCGCATCATCGTGGGTTTGGATGCCGATAAGTTCGAGAACGATCAGATCGCCTTCCGCGATCGCTCGACCGATCAAAGCATCAACATCTTCAACCCGGTCTACGGCAATTCGCCAGCTTCGGGCCTGGCGTTGGCGCCTCAGATCGACCGTCTCGAAACGCAGGAGTCTGTTGGTCTGTACATCCAAAATCAGATCAGCCTGACCGATAAACTCGATGTCCGCATCGGCGCACGCTTTGACGACTACGAGCAGTCGCTCGACAACCGTCTGTCGGAAAGCCGTTCGGATTATTCTGAGACGCGCGTGAGCCCGCAGTTCGGCGTGGTCTATCAAGCGACAGATAACGTGTCTGTCTACGCGGTATACGGCGAGAACTTCCGTCCGCTATCGGGCGCGACCGACGAAAACGGACTCGATCCAAACATTTCAGAGTCCACCGAAGTCGGTGTGAAAGTCGCGATGAACGACGGCGCTCTGGTGGGTACCTTCGCACTGTTTGATGTCGACCAATCCAACATCGCGACCTTCGATGCTGACTTCAACCCGACAGCCGTTGGTGCGGCAGGCAGCCAAGGTTTCGAATTTGATTTGGTGGGTGCAGTCACCGACACGGTCGATATGTGGCTCTCTTATGCCTATGTCGATGCAGAAACGAAGAATGATTACACAGACTTCATCTCGTTTGTGTTCATCCCAGCTGGTTCTGACATGCTGAACGTGGCTGAGCAACAGCTGAGCTTGCAGGTCGCGAAAGAGACGCAGCTGCGCGGCCGACCACTGACGCTGATTGGTGGCGTTACGCATGTTGGCGATCGCAGCGGTGAATTCGGTCAAGACTTCCGTCTGCCGAGCTACACCACCGCACGCGTCGCGGCGAGCTACGACTACTCGGATGCATTCGGTCTGCGCCTGGAAGTGAACAACCTGTTCGACGAAGAGTTCTACACCAACTCATTCGCGAATGTTTGGGTACAACCGGGTATTCCGCGTAACTTCCGTATCTCAGCGGATTTCCGTTTCTAAACGGATGCGCCGCATCGACGAATCGCCAACGTGCATCGTTGGTGAATGCGTCATAAGAAAGGCTCCCCATCGGGAGCCTTTTTTTATGCCGTGAAGGACATAGATGGGCAAGAGCTGCGCGCTATGACGGACATCTCGCCGATCACGGCTGTAGTAACCCTAGGGTGAACAACATCATCGCCAACACGGCCGCGGCTGTGCGCAAGGTATTGAGTTTCGTCCATTGTGAGACGTAGCGCGTCCACAAAGCATCCGCTTCCGGGTCCGACGGAGTGACCAACGCTAGCTGGTTGTTCAAGGGCACATTACCCACACCCGTCACGAGCCAGGTGCCGACGACGTATGCCAAAGCGCCGCCCAACAGAAACGGCGAAGTCGTGGCGTCCCAACCGGTTATCGCTGCGACGGCAACTATCACGCTGACAATGGCAGTTCCCATAAACACAGACAGAAAGCCCACGTTTAGTACGGTGATGTTGATCCTCTGCATGGCTAGTAGGCCCTCCGCGGAGGGCCTACTGGCGAGTGCTTGCATGACAAAGTTGGAGAACGCGAAGAAGATGCCGCCGACGATACCGCAGCCTATGATGGCAACGAGTGTGGCGATGGTAAGCCAACTGCTCATACCGCAACCTCCTGCGGCGAGACGTTCCAATCTCCGCGGTCAGCGATGCGACGAGCGACCGCAGTGAAGTCAGCAGGCTCGCGCCCCAGTGCGCGCTGCACGCCATCGCCGAGATAGGCGTTGCGTCCGTCCAGGACTGTTTCGAACAAATAGTTGAGCAGCCAGGCTACCTCCTCGGGCGCACCGCTTTCTGCGATACCCTGCGCGAACGCGTCGGCCGGAATCCTGACAAACTGCACATCGCGACCCGCGGCGTCAGAAAGCTCTTTGGCTAAGGCCGAGAACGTCAGCATGCGCGGACCTGTGACTTCATACGTCTCATACGCATGGCCTGGTTCTGTGAGCGCCGCTACCGCGACATCGGCAATGTCGTTCACATCAATGAAGGGCTCCGGCACATCCGCTGCCGGCAGCGTGATTGCGCCGTCCAACACCATGGGCAAAAACTCACCTTCGGAAAAGTTCTGCATGAACCAACTGGCACGAACAATCGTCCATTCGACGTCAGACGCCTGAACAATTTTCTCACAAGCCTGCGCTTCTTCCTCGCCTCGTCCAGAAAGCAAGACAAGACGCGTAACACCGCGCGACACAGCCAGGTTAACAAACCGTTGTATGGCATCCGTTGCACCCGGCACGGCAAGATCTGGCGAGTACGAGATGTAGACGGCGGTAACACCGTCCAGCACGGCATCCCAATGCTCGGGCTCATTCCAATCGAATGCGGCAGTCGTGCGCCGAGACGCAGTACGCGTGGGCACACCGCGGGACTGCAACCGCTGCACAATGCGGCGGCCCGTTTTGCCACTACCGCCGAGCACCAGCGTGATGCCGTCGACCGAGATAGATGAAGTGTTGTTACTAGACATGTTGATCTCCTGACTGTGAGTGTGGCGTCCAGTCTAGGAGCCGGCCGCACAGCGGCCCATGCTCGGATGCATCAAAAACATACGCGTTCGTCTAGAATGGTGGCATGGACACCTTAGGCGGCTTACTGGATGCACCGAGAGCCCGTGGCGCTTTCTCATTGCGTTGCACGATGAGCTCGCCGTGGTCGTTGCGTATCCTCGCGGAATCACCGCTCACCGTTATCGCTGGAATCACTGGGGATGTGTGGATACAGCCGGATGATGGCGACGCGATCCATGTCGGTCCAGGCGATATAGCCATCACACGGGCGCCCGCACTGTACAACGTTGCGGAGTCACCTGACGCCGCACCAAACATATTCATCCACCCCGGTCAGGATTGTCGCAACGCGGAAGGGGAATCGTTGCTCGACGAGTTGATGCATGACACCCGCACTTGGGGCACGGATCCAAATGGCAACACCGTATTCATCGTCGGTGCGTATGAGCACCTAAGCGATATCAGCGATCGCCTGCTCAACGCACTGCCCCCTATCCTGACGTTATCGCGAAGCGACTGGGAGTCACCTCTGGTGCCATTGCTATGTGAGGAAGTCATTAAAGACGAGCCTGGCCAGGCGGCTATTCTCGATCGCTTGATCGATTTGCTGGTGACAGCTGTCCTCAAAGCCTGGTTTGCACAACAAGAGTCGAACGCTCCGGATTGGTGGCGTCACCAGGGAGACCCGGTGGTCGCGCAAACACTCAAAGCTATGCACGACGATCCCGCTCGAAGCTGGACGCTAGATACATTGTCTTCCGCAGTCGGCACATCGCGCGCATCGCTGGCACGTCGATTCCACGAAGTGATTGGTGAACCACCGATGACCTTCTTGAAGAACTGGCGTATGGCGTTGGCTGCTGACTTGCTGTGCCAACCCAATCAATCGGTATCGACCGTCGCCTATCAAGTCGGTTACGCCACGCCGTATGCATTTAGCGCGGCCTTCAAACGCGTTAGAGGCATTAGCCCTCAACAGCATCGCGCCAGCGCGGCAGCGGAAGGCATCCACGGCTAATCTTCAGGTCAGCTCTCCCAAATCACGCAAAGACGCTCCGTCAAATCACCGCGCCTCTGTCGGCCTGCGACGAATACGTATGCTTTTGATGAATCCAAGCATGGGCTAGTCCCGCGCCAATTCGTAAGCTATCCCGAAATCACAGACAGCCCGGAGGCTAACATGAGGCACACGATCACAACCGTTTACCTGACACTGGCAGGATTTCTGCTTTTGGCAATTGGCGGTAGCATTCTGCTCGCACCACATGCATTTTACGCCAGCAACGACATCGCACTGGGTAGCAACCCCACCCTGCTCTCAGAGATTCGTGCGCCCGGTGGATTACTAACAGCTACCGCATTACTGGCGTTGATCAGCGTCGTACGCCGCCGCTTGCGGGCGTTCGCAATGCCGATGCTGGTACTGGTGTACGGTTCATTTGGGCTGGCACGTCTGGTCAGCATCACACAGGACGGCATACCAGCAAACTCCATCGTGAGCGCGATGATCCTAGAGTTAGCGGTTGCAACGATTGGCGTCGCGATACTCTGGCGACGGCATCTGGTACTGCAGCGCGTAAAAGCTCACTCAGACGCACTACCGGCGTCTTGAATGGATCGCTAGCTTGTGTGTCGTTCTGACAAAGCCGATGCAATCGACGGCTGAGCCAGAACACAATCAGCCAGCTAATAGCTCATCGATGCGGCGGTAGCCCATTGGCGGCAGCTGCAGTGACTGGTTAGATAGAATGGCGGTCACCTCTACTGAGAATTCGTCCCGAAGCAATAGCTCCAAAAGTTGCCGCAACAACAATGCTTGGCAGGACACAAAGGAACACTAGCGGAACCACGGTGACTGAATGGTAAAAGTTGCGAGCGTCACCACCAAAGACCAAAAGCCAAACTAGGATGCCGCCTATTGCTCCAGCTAGCGAGTGAAGCACTATCGTTGGAGCATTGATGTAGCGAAGAAACAGGTGAGTTGGTAAACCGATTACCACCGTACAGGCATAGGCTATCGGAAGGCCAATCACAACCGACGCCACAACGAATTCGACTAGGCCGGAGAAACTGCCTCCAGACAGTAGTTCCAATCCGAACAGAAACATCCAAAGCGGCAACAGTACTGACAGAGGTGCAATTGCTACAGCCAAC
>JBCAZB010000171.1:0-6035 GCA_038533315.1 Pseudomonadota bacterium
AGCGCACATAGTCACTAAAATGCCGCATTTTCAACGTATCAGGAACTGATACCGCGTTTGCATTGTGTCCAGAACACTTTATTCCATCTTTTTTCCCACACTCACCAAACAGGGGCTATTCCGTTGAGCGACAAAATTTTGCAGACTTCCGATTCCACCTTTTCCGATGACGTCCTTCAGTCTGACGTCCCGGTACTCCTCGATTTCTGGGCTGAGTGGTGTGGTCCCTGCAAAATGATTGCGCCGTTGCTCGACAAAGCAGCTGACGATTACGACGGTCGCTTGAAGATCGTCAAAATCAACATTGACGAAAACCCTAATACGCCGCCTAAGTACGGCATTCGCAGTATTCCTACCCTGATGATCTTCAAAGATGGTCAGGTGCAGGCGCAAAAGCTGGGCGCTGTCTCCGCAGCAGCCCTTTCAGAATTTATTGACGGTAACTTGTGAGAGCATCCTTGAGTACGACACCGACAGCCAGCACGCAAACGCGTTCAAGACCCCAACAGTCACGGGGCAACAAGAAAAAATCGAGACGTAAACCGTCCCGCAAGCGCGCCCATAGCGATCTGCCGATTGATGACGGCGGCAGTCTCGAGATCATCCCGCCGGAGGAACTCGAGCAAAGCAAGGATGCCATGAACCTCACAGAGCTCAAGACGCGCCCGGCCGCCGCATTGGTGGAACTCGGCGAGTCTTTAGGTCTGGAGAATCTGGCGCGATCCCGCAAGCAGGACATCATTTTCGCGGTACTCAAAGCTCACGCGCGCAACGGTGAGAATATTTACGGTGATGGCGTGCTCGAAATTCTTCAGGATGGTTTCGGGTTCCTGCGTTCGTCCGACAGTTCCTACATGGCTGGCCCGGACGATATCTATGTTTCGCCGAGTCAGATTCGTCGCTTCAACCTGCGTACCGGCGATACCGTATCCGGGTTGATTCGCCCGCCGAAGGATGGCGAGCGCTATTTTGCCCTGTTGAAAGTTGGTCAGATCAATTTCGAGCCGCCGGAGAACACACGCAGCAAAGTGTTGTTTGAGAATCTGACGCCGTTATTCCCGCGCGACCGGTTAAAGCTTGAGCAGGGTAATGGCAGTAAGGAAGACCTCACTGCTCGCATCATCGATCTTGTCGCGCCCATTGGTAAAGGTCAGCGCGGTCTGATTGTGTCGCCGCCGAAAGCGGGTAAGACGATGTTGCTACAGAACATCGCGTCGGCGATTGTTGCGAATCAGCCGGAATGCGATCTGATCGTGCTGCTGATTGACGAGCGTCCTGAAGAAGTTACCGAGATGCAGCGGACCGTGCGCGGGGAAGTTGTTTCGTCGACGTTCGACGAACCGGCCAGCCGGCACGTTCAGGTCGCCGAAATGGTCATCGAAAAAGCCAAGCGACTGGTCGAGCACAAACGCGACGTTATCATTCTGCTCGATTCCATCACACGTCTCGCGCGGGCTTACAACACAGTCGTTCCTTCGTCGGGCAAGGTGTTAACCGGTGGTGTTGACGCCAATGCTCTGCATCGGCCGAAGCGCTTCTTTGGTGCTGCGCGAAATGTGGAGGAGGGCGGTAGCCTGACTATCCTCGCGACCGCGCTTGTCGATACCGGCTCCAAGATGGACGAAGTGATCTACGAGGAGTTCAAGGGTACCGGCAACATGGAGATTCATCTGGATCGCCGTGTAGCGGAGAAACGTGTTTACCCTGCGATCAATATCAACCGCTCCGGTACCCGCAAAGAAGACTTGCTGACCGATCCGGATGAGCTACAGAAGATGTGGGTGTTGCGTAAAGTACTGCACCCGATGGATGAGCTCGCAGCGGTCGAATTCCTGCTCAACAAGATGCAGGACACGAAGACCAATTCGACGTTCTTCGATGCAATGAAACGCTGACGGACTGCCTACCAGGGGTAGTATGAGAAAGCTTCGCCGGCGGCGAAGCTTTTTCTTTTTGCGGGTAGCTCAACAAAGCCGTGGCTGCCAGCCAGTGCCGCGAAGTCGCCCGACGTATTCGTCGTCAGCGGTGCGGCCCACAACTGGCCTGCGTTATCGGGCTGTATCACCACCGGTACGAACGCGGTGAGTTCTGGTTTGAAATGCCAGTCGGTCGCGAGCTTGGCGGTGGCGGGGCCATGTTTATCGAGCCCGGTCATCTGTTCGAGCGCTGGCACCACATACCGACGGCAGCAACTCAAAGTTGATACCGGGTTCCCGGGCAAGCCGAACACGAGTTGGCCTTGCGGCCCTTGACCGAACCACATTGGCTTGCCTGGTCGCTGTGCGACAAAATGAAACAATCGTGTTACCCCAAGCGCTTCAAGCACCTCGGGTATGAAATCGGCTTTGCCTTTCGATACGCCACCGGATAACACCAAGACATCGTGCTGATGCAGCAAATCGGCCAAGCCATGCATGAGTTGTTCGCGTGAGTCTTTCAGGTGATGCGTGGTGCACTGTGTGAAACCGCGCTGGTGCAATGCTGCAGCGATGCCGGGTCCGTTGGATAGTCGAATTTGATGAGCAGCAATCGGTTCACCGGCAGCGACTAACTCGTCACCGGTTGCGACGATCGCGACGCGCGGCATTCGGCGCACATCGGTCTGTGTCTCGCCCGCTGAATGCAGAATGGCCATCTCCGTGCCACCGATGCGCACACCTGCAGGCAACAACGTCGTCCCTGCCGCGTGATCGCTGCCTGCGCGATGAATGAACTGGCCACGTTCTGGTGCGTACCCTGCCTCAAGGTCGAGTAGCATGTCATCATCGCTGCTGCGCGTCGTATAGCGCTCAACGGGGACGACGGTGTCTGCACCTGCGCAGAGCACCGCGCCGGTCATGATTTCCATAGCGCAGTCGTCTGCCGGCAGTGTTCGCGCGGGCTCCCCGGCGAGTTGCCGCCCGGCGATACGCAACGTTGTCGGTAGGGTCTCTGACCAACGAATGGCGACGCCGTCCATCGTCACGCGATCAAAGGGGGGATGTGCGCGTTCGGCGCGAACGGGCTGCGCGAGGATACGTCCGGCGGCATCCGCAATCGCAATGCGCTCAGCGGCCGCCGGCTCGATATGCTCGGCGATAATCTCCGACGCCTGCCGAACCGAAATCACGATCGAGCCTGACGCTCGCGGTCGATTGCGCGATAGCCTATATCGTCGCGATGGAACAGTCCTTCACTGCGCATGCCTGCGACTGCGGAGTACGCTCGCTCGGCTGCGGCGCTGACGCTGTCGCCGAGTGCTGTGATACAGACTACACGCCCGCCATCGCTGACTAGCTCGCCCTCATGAACGGTGGTGCCCGCATGAAACGTCTTCACGTCATGTTGGGGGTCCAGTGTTGAGAAATCTCGCAGCGGTAAGTGTTTGTCGTAGTGTTCCGGGTAGCCGTCTGCGGCGAGCACGACACCGAGTGCCGCCTGCTCTGTCCAAGACGCTTCATGTTCTGACAGGGTACCGTCGACAACGGCCTGGCACAGGGCCGGTAAATCACTGGTCAATCGACACATCAGCGGCTGTGTTTCCGGATCGCCCAGACGACAATTGAACTCGAGTACACGCGCATTGCCTTGTTGGTCGATCATCAGGCCAGCATAAAGAAAACCGCGGTAACGAATGCCATCCGCTGCCAACCCATCGATGGTCGGCTTGATGATGTCCTGCATGACATGCTCTGTCACCGCAGGTGTAACGACCGGCGCGGGAGAGTAGGCGCCCATACCGCCGGTATTCGGGCCACGATCGCCATTGTCACGTGCTTTGTGATCTTGTGACGTTGCCATCGGAAGAACATGATAACCGTCGGTCATCACGATAAAGCTCGCTTCCTCGCCCGGCAGAAATTCCTCAATCACGATCTCAGCGCCAGCGGCCCCGAAACGCCCCTCGTTGAGCATATCCGCAATCGTTGTCAGCGCGGTGTCCAGCGTCTCTGCTATCACGACACCCTTGCCGGCAGCAAGACCGTCGGCCTTGATCACCACCGGTAATCGCTGGCTGCGTACGTAAGCACACGCAGCGTCTGCTTCGGAAAATGTCGCGTAGGCGGCCGTCGGGATGCCGTGGCGTTGTAAAAACGCTTTTGTAAAGGCCTTTGAGCCTTCCAATTGCGCCGCTTGTTGGCTGGGACCGAAACAGCGCAGCCCGGCCGACGCGAAACGATCCACGATGCCTGCAACCAACGGTTGCTCAGGACCGACAATCGTTAAGTCGATGGTGTTGTCTGTGGCAAAAGCGAGCAAAGCATCAATCGCGTCAGCGGCGATGTCGATGTTGATCGTTTTGGGCTCCCCTGCTGTGCCTGCGTTGCCGGGCGCGACAAACACCTGTTGCACTTGTTCGCTTTGGGCGCAGCGCCAGGCGATAGCGTGCTCGCGACCACCGCTGCCGATGATTAGTACTTTCATCTATTCAGTCCCCAAGCCAATATCTGTTCGCGCCGTTCGTGTGCACCGTTCTTTCCTCACCGATCGTGATGCAAAGAGGCCCTTACCTGATCGCTAGTGCCGGAAGTGTCGCATGCCAGTGAATACCATGGCGAGACCATGTTCGTTGGCGGCTGCAATGACCTCGTCATCCCGCATTGAGCCACCCGGTTGGATAACCGCTGTGATGCCATGTTCTGCCGCGCTGTCGAGACCATCACGAAACGGGAAGAACGCGTCCGAGGCCATGACTGACCCCTTAACCACCAGGTCTTCGTCGGCAGCCTTAATCGCCGCGATGCGGGTCGAATAAACCCGGCTCATCTGACCGGCGCCGATACCGATAGTACGTTCATCGCGACAAAACACGATCGCATTCGATTTCACAAACTTAACCACTTGCCATGCGAACAAGAGGTCGCGAATCTCGGAAGCGGTGGGCTGCCGTTCGGTCACCACCTTCAATTCGTCTTCGGAGATTCGTCCGTCATCGCGATCCTGAATGAGAAAGCCGCCGGATACTGCCTTGATTTCCTGAGCAGCCGGAATCGACCGGAGAGGCCCGGTTTTGAGTAAGCGGACATTTTTCTTTTGTCCGAAAGCTGCCATCGCCTCATCGTCGAACTCCGGCGCGATCACAACTTCCACAAATTGTCGCTCAACGATGCGCCGGGCTAATGCGCCGGGTACGCGCCGATTGAAGGCGATGATGCCGCCGAAGGCGGAGGTCGGATCTGTTGCGAAGGCGGCGTCGTAGGCGTCGTCGAGTGTCGCGCTGACCGCGACGCCACAGGGGTTGGCGTGTTTGACAATGACGCAGGCGGGCTGCGCAAAGGCACGCACGCACTCCAGCGCTGCGTCACCATCCGCTATGTTGTTGTAAGACAATGCCTTGCCCTGCAACATGCGGGCCGCCGCGATCGAGCCTGGAACTTGCTTGGCGGTGCGGTAGAAGCTCGCCGCCTGATGCGGATTTTCCCCGTATCGCAACGTGTCAACGCGGTGTCCCCCGATGGAGAAATCGTCGGTTTGTGGCGCGAGCTCGATGCTGCTTTTCAGATAGTCGGCAATGGCGCTGTCATACGCTGCCGTGTGTGCGAAAGCGAGTGCAGCGAGCCGTCGCCGCAGGGCCGCGTCCGGGGCCTGCTGTTGGTTAACGAGGTCCGCGATGGACTCGTAGTCATCGGGGCTGACCACCACGGTGACGGCCGCGTGATTTTTGGCAGCAGCGCGCAGCATGGCCGGGCCACCAATATCGATTTGTTCGATTGCGGCCTCAATACTGACATCCGCTTGATTGATCGTGTCCGCGAATGGATAGAGATTAACGACCAATAGATCGACCGGAGTAATGTTGTGGGTCTCAAGCGCAACATCGTCGGTGCCAGGCCTGCGCAGCAAGGCGCCATGGATGGCTGGATGTAGTGTCTTGACCCGACCATCCATCATCTCCGGGAAGCCGGTGATATCGGCCACGTCGATAACATCGAGCCCGCCTTCGCGCAGTGCGCGCGCGGTGCCGCCAGTCGATAGCAGCTCGACGCCGGCGGTCGCCAGGGTTTGTGCGAATGCAAGCACACCGCGTTTGTCGGACACGCTGATCAGCGCTCGCC
>JBCAZB010000172.1:0-6018 GCA_038533315.1 Pseudomonadota bacterium
TCGATCACCACCTCGGGCTCATCGCTGTCGACCGGAAGTCCGCCGGCATCATCCACCACAATGTCAGACGGATTCTCCGCTTTGGCTGCTGCTCTGGCGCGAGCGGCCTCGGTTTTTTCGATGTTTCTTCGCTCCCCGGGCGAGAGACGTTCATCCGAATAGCGGAAATCATGACGGAATGTCTGGTTGGGTGTCGCAACCGGACGACCGTTCACGAAACGCGGACGAAAGCGAAAGTTGCGAAGACCTCGTATGACGGTCTTGTCCATGAGTCCTGCAGGTTGGCTTTCGACCACTTCGATCATGATTGGACGGCCTAGCGCATTGACGGTGAACCGGAGTTGTACAAAGCCTCGATCCTTGTAGAGTGCCATTTCGCCTGGGCTGTTCGGTGGTACGCGCTTGTGGGTATTGCGAATCGGAATGACGCGCGCAGGCTTCGGTGAATCGAACAATTCGTTACGGATGCCGTGCAGTTTCGGGTCACGATCCAGTTCGCGCCATGATTGCAGATACGCGAGACGCGCGCTTCTCGCATCAAAATTTGCGGCATGGAAGTCACCCTTCTTGGCCAGTGTCTGCGCGTATAGCACCGGGTCGTCATCTTTGATCTGGCGAGCGATGCGTACCGCGCGACTGATGGCGCGATCTTTGTCCGCGAGTATCGCTGCCTGACCTAAGTCCTGATCTTGCTTCGAGGTCCCAGGAGAGACAAAGGCCATCTCGACCAGCGGTTCAACCAGCCGGCGGTCAAATTCTCCGTAGACGCGATTCATGCGGTTGATGACCGCTTTATAGGCGAGCATCGCCCGAGTGAAATCACGTGTCTCCCCATACCAGCGCGCCTGGCCGAGCAAAGCGTCAATGTATTGGTCCGAGTCGCGATCAAAATTTCGCCGCTGCAGTCGGAACAGGTTCTCCTGGATCTTGTTTGCCCGACGCAACTCACCAAGGAAATAGTAAGCTCGGCTTAGCGCGTCCATCACACCGACTTGCTCGAGATTATTCGGGCCAAGGTTGACATGTGACAAGTGGATGGCGCGTTCGAAAACCGGAATGGCTTGTTCGACATCATTCAAGGCCATCGCTGCGGTCGCGAGCCCCTTTAGCGGGTTGACGAGTGTCGGATCGACGATGCCACCCGTCAACTCCTCACGCACGCTGATCGCTGCGATGAAATTCTGTTGTGCGGCGCCGTACTCGGCGTTATCCGCCTGCGTAATAGCAAGATTCGTTAGCGCGGATGCGACCTGCTCGCTCTTCTCTCCCCAGACGACTGCGCTACCACTGACGATTTGCTTGGCGCTTTCCAGTGCCTGTTCCAGCTGGCCGCTCGACATCTGCTCACGGTACTGCTGTTGCAACACGACGAGCTGGCTACCTGCCGGTGTTGCCGCCACGCTGTCGTTGATATCGATGATCTCCGGAATCGCGCTGGCATTGGTTGACGCGCGAGCTGGGCTATACAGCGTACCGAGCGCCGCTATGACGAGTGATAGAAGTAGAAAGTGTCGGCGACCCGACCGCCGCATCGTTAAGAACAGGGAATAGAGATTCATGACACCTAGTAATACACCGCTATGGCGCGGATTTCCACACCAGTGAGATTAGTGCGGAAAGCTGACAATAGCGTGACAATATTCGAGCTGCTACGTACTCTATGACCATGGTTTTGACAAAAAGTTTACCGATTGGCGCATCTGCGCGGCGCACTCTGGAGGGGACATGGCGAACAAAATACGAGGCGGCATGGCCTGGCTTTTGGCAGGTATGGCGATAGCAGTGACCGACGTATCCGCTGACACTGCAATCACGATCTACAGCAAAGCGCAGCCCGGTGCGGTTGATGCAGCGCTTTATCGACCACAAACCGGCAGCGGTAATTCCGCCTACACGGTGCCTGGTTACGCCATTGTTCGCCAACAGCAAACGTTGGAACTGCAACAAGGACGTAGTGAGGTCCGATTGACGGATGTTGCAGCACTGATCGATCCAACCACCGTGCATTTCGAATCGCTGACGGATCCGGACGGCACTCGCGTCATCGAGCAGGACTTCCGTTTTGATCTGGTCGGTACAGAGAAGCTATTCGATCGATATATCGACAGCAAAATTCGCGTTGATCAGGTGGTGGGCGATCGCTTGGTAACCACCAATGGCGTGTTACTTAGTCGGCAGGGTGGACTTGTCGTGCGCAAGGATGACGGCAGTATCAGCGTCATCACGGATTGGCAGAATGTGAGTCTGGCGGACTTGCCTGGCGGCTTGATGACCCGGCCAACACTGGTCTGGGATATTCAGGCAAAACGTGGTGGCACACACGCATCCCGCGTCAGCTATGAGACAAAAGGCGCGACATGGTGGGCGGACTACAATCTGCAGTGGCAGCCCGGCCGGGACGACAACGTGGGCACTTTGTCGGTCAGCGCCTGGGTCAGCATTTTGAACCATAGCGGCGCTACCTACACCGACGCCAAACTCAAGTTGATCGCCGGGGATGTGCAGCGCGCACAACCTGAGCCGACACCAATGCCCAGAGCGATGATGATGCGCAGCGCCGAAGCGGATGTCGCCGAAGGCTTTAGTGAGAAAGAACTGTTCGAATTTCATCTTTACACACTGCCGAGACCGACGACGATACCGAACAACGCGACGAAGCAAATCGAACTGTTCCCGCAGGTCACCGGCGTACCGGCCAGCAAACGGCTGGTGTATAGCGCACAGGGAGCTGGTTGGGGACGGCGCAGTTTCATGCCTGCGGGTAGCGACAAAGTGAATGCGTTTATCGAGTTCGATAACAAGCAGACACAGGGCCTGGGTATGCCACTGCCTGCGGGTCGGGTTCGGGTGTCACAAGCCGACGACGCCGACGGCAGCCTCGAGTTCATTGGCGAGGATGTGATCGAGCATACGCCACGCAATGAATCGCTGCGTATCTGGGTGGGTAGTGCCTTCGATGTTCTCGGTGAGCGGCGCGTGACCGATGCAAAGCAGGATCAGGCCAGACGCCAAAGGGAAGAAACGGTGGAAGTGACGATCACTAATCGTAAGAAAGCGTCGCAACCGGTCACGGTGCTCGAGAATCTGAATGGTGCGACGAATTGGGAGCTGCTGGAGACGAGTGATCGCTATGACAAAATCGATGCCGGTCAGATCAAATTCGACATCACGGTGCCGGCCGACAGCAAGAAGACCGTACGCTACCGGGTCCGCTACAGCTGGTAGCGAATCGCCGATCTGTCGTGCCATTAGCTGATGCGCCGGCTACCCCAACAGCCCAACAATGGCGAGCGTCGTTGCGACGATGCCAGTGAGCAATCGTCGTAAACGCTGGAACCACAACGGGTAGTCGGACCAGCTGAGGAAGCGCTCAACCGCATACCAGGCGACGAATGCTGCCGCGAACAGCAGGCTGCGTTGATTGATGCCGTAGGGCAACAACAGGATAGCCCACGCAACCAGTGATGGCATGACGCTCGCGACCAGACGACTCACCGGGCGTGTGGCACCAACGACTGCAAATGCCCACTGCAAGGCGCCGACAAAACTCAGAATGGTCGCTGCATATGCCAGCAATGCAAACCCGGCATTCACCCAGGCCATTGTGTGATGAATCAGGTACAGAACGGCAAGACCAACGAACGGGATTAAGCCGCCCAGGCCTAAAACGTTCGCAACGGTCTGCACCCGAGTGGCTTTGACGGCCAGAAACGCGTCGAGCTCTTCCTGACCGCCGATCAACCGATCTCCGTCAACGACCATTGGCAGCGTCTGCCAACCGTGTTGCTCTTTTAGTTCAGCCCATTGCGCTCGCTGATTGCTATCACGCATCGACAGCGTGACTTCTTGCCACTGTTGTCCAGATGCCCGCAAACGCGTCGTAATAGCGCGCGTGTCAGTGAGCCGGGTCGCAAACAGCGTCAACATGCTAGGGCTACTTGTCGCTTACCTGATGAATATGGACATCCCGCTGTGGATATGGAATCGAGATGCCCGCCTCGTCGAGTGCCAGCTTGATGTTCTCCGTCAGGGCGAACCGGACTGGCCAGTATTCACTGGTCTTGACCCAGGGTCTTACCACGAAGTCGACACTCGAAGCACCGAGTTCGCTGACCGCGATGGTCGTGCCTGGGTCTTTCAGGATCCGCGTTTCCGCGTCGATCACTTTCTGCAAGACCTCGCGCGCGAGCCTCAGATCGTCGTCGTAGCCAACACCGATCACGAGATCGATCCGTCGCGTATCCATTGCCGAGAAATTGGTGATAGCCCCGTTTGTCACGTTCGAGTTGGGGACAACAATCTTGCGGTTATCGGGCGTGGTCAGGATCGTATTGAAGATCGTGACCTGATCGACGGAGCCGGCCACACCTGCGGCTTCGATGTAGTCGCCTGTGCGGTAAGGCTTGAAAAAGATGATCAGTACACCGGCGGCGAAATTGGCCAGAGAACCCTGCAGCGCCAGACCGACAGCGAGGCCAGCAGCACCCATGATGGCAACCAGTGACGTCATCTCGACGCCGAGTCTGTCGAGGGCCGCGATAATCACGATTAACGTCAGCAGGACACTAACGATGTTGACGATAAACTGCTCGAGCGTCTCATCGAGATCGATGCGATGCATCAATTTGCGCAAGCCGGACAGCACGATCCGCACGATAATGCGACCGATGATGAAGACGGCGATAGCACTCGCCAGACGCAAGCCGAAATCGACCCCCGTCGTTTGCAGTTTCTCAAGTAGCCATGTGGTGTCTAAGGACAGGTCTCCCACGATGCTCTCCTAGTAATGATCAGTTCCAAAACGATGGCGCCAGTGTACGGGTTTGCGATGGCGGATCAAGCGGCAGATTTTGGCGGAGCCTTGGGTTTTTCCGCGAGCGCAAGTGCGTTCCCCGCGATCGCGATAACGAGACCAGTGAATGCCAGCAGCGACCACTCGTAGCCTTCGAAAAGCGTCGACAGAATCAGCGCAACCACCGGTAGCATTACGCTGCAGTAAGCGGCTTTGGTGCCGCCAAGCCGGTCTAACAAAGTGAGATATAAACCAAACGCAATCGCCGTTCCCGGAATTGCAAGAAACAGCAGAGACCCTACATAGCTAAACGACCAATCCACCACAAACGGTTCACGATTGATCAGTGCAAGTATCAGTGAGCAGGCACCGCCGAACGCCATGCCGAGTGCATTGACTGCGACCACCGGTAACTTATCTCGGGTGTTGCGAATGGCGGCCATGTTGCCAAACGAACCCATCAATGCACCACAGAGCACCAGCGCGATGCCTTTCAGCGTGTCATCAGCCATCGACAATGCCTGGATCTCCGGCCAAAACATCAGACCGATGCCGCCGATCGCGGCGCAGCCCGCGACTAGTCCCGTTGTGCTGATCGGCGTACCGAAAAAAATGCGTTCGTTGATCGCATTCATCAAGACCAGTGCCGTAAACAGGACCGCGACCAGACCGCTGGTGATAAACGCGGTGCCCTCATACACAAAATAGTAATTTGCCGAAAACATGAAAAAACCCTGCGTCGCGACCATCGGCCAATAGCGACGCGGCACGCGCAGACGGCGCCGTTGCCAGACAGCGAAGATCACCAGCGCAATGGCCGCCAGCGCAAAGCGATAAACAAGAGAAACCTGCGCCGGAACAATACCAAGTTGGAACTTGATCATGATCCAGGTGGAGCCCCAAATGAGCACCGTGGCGGCGTAGATCAGCAGTGTAGACATTGGTACTTGACGCCGACTACAGCGTCAGACGATAAATCGAGAACGGTGCCGGATCGCCTTGCAGAGGCGGTTTCAAGACCAACGGTACGGCCGCATCGGCGATATAGAGATCTCCACTGCTGTCGAGTGCTAATGCAGCAGGCCAGCGAAGTTCATCGGTCTGCACGAGCGTCGACAACCGCCGTCGACCATCCAGTTCCAAGATCGCCGTATGCTCGATATCGGTCAGGTAGATTCGACCACCCGGCGCGGCCACGATCGCATCCGTTAACGGTTTGTCGCCAT
>JBCAZB010000173.1:0-5966 GCA_038533315.1 Pseudomonadota bacterium
GTACTGGCGCTGCAACCCCGAGCCCAGCGAGATCCTGCTCGCCTTTCCAGACACGCATCGTGTCGATTTCCTGGTTTGCTGCATACAGCTCCCGCGTTTCATAAAAGCGGAAGCCATAGTTGAGCAATGACTGGCTGGCATCGATACGTGCCTTGGCGCTCGCGGTGCCCATGACTGCGGAGATCAGGCGCATCTCGTTGCGCACCGCTGATGACACAAGGCAATAGCCCGCCGCTTCGGTATAGCCGGTCTTCATACCGTCGACGCTTGAGTCCTGCCACAGCAGCTTGTTGCGATTGTCCTGCTTGATATCGCCCCAGGTGAATGACTTCTGCTTGTACCAGGCGTAGTACTGCGGGAACTCTGTAATGATGGCGTGAGCCAGCGTCGCCATATCACGCGCGGTGGAATAGTGCTGGTCGCCAGGCAAACCGGTCGCATTTTGAAAGTTGGTGGACAACATATCGAGCTCGGCGGCAAAGGTGTTCATCAGATTGGCGAACACATCTTCGGTACCGGCCACGTATTCGGCTAATGCAACGCTGGCGTCGTTACCCGACTGGACGATCATCCCCTGCAGCAGATCCTCGACGCTGACCCGGCTGCCTTGTTCCAGGAACATACGCGAGCCACCCGTTCGGTAAGCTTTGTTGCTAATCGGGACCAGGTCGGTGAGTGCGATTTGCTCTGCGGCCAGCGCCTGAAAGACGACATAGGCTGTCATCAGCTTGGTGAGACTGGCGGGTTCGACCTGTAAGTCTGGCGCCATCGCGGCGACGACGCGCCCACTGTCTGCGTCCAGTACGATATAGCTGCTGGCATTCAGCGCAGGCGGTGCGGGGATCGGTAGCCCTGCCGCCGAAAGTCGGCCAGCGAGCAGACACAATGCGATCAGGCTCGCCCACCGTGCGGTTTGTCTTGGGTGCATGCGCTCAGAATCCTTTAAAGGTATGCGCGCAATTATTTCATAGCTTCAGTCACGAGTCAGCGCGTACCCGACCTTCGACCGCGTGGCGCATCGATAGTTTCTCTTTGGTGCCTAGTCCTCGTTGACGAGGCGGACTTCATCGACTCCCAGTGCACGAAGCTGACCGCTGATACGATCGAAATCGGCGACGGACGCGATGGGACCGACCCGGACACGATGGATGGCCGGCTGCCGCGATGTATCAGAAGCAACAAACACGTTTTGTGCGACGGTCTTATCGATACGATCCCGTAGTCGGGTTGCATTGGCCAGTTCACCAAAAGCGCCCACCTGCATATACAGCAATGCAACAGGTGTACGCTCAACTGCCGTCGAGGCGCTGGGTGTATCGAAACGGATTGCCTCGACTTCCACGAGTCCGGTGCCAGCTTCGATCAGATCCAGTTCGCGTGCGGCGGCGTAAGACAGGTCGATTAGCCGATTATCGACGAACGGGCCACGATCATTGACGCGCAATACGATCGAACGCCCGTTGCCCAAGTGTGTGACCCGCACCCAGGTTGGAAGCGGCAAGGTCTTGTGTGCCGCGCTAACCGCATGCATGTCAAAGGGCTCTCCCGATGAGGTCGGACGACCATGAAACTTCTTGCCGTACCAACTGGCGACGCCTCGCTCGCGATAGTCGGCCGCATCTTCCATGACGTAATAGCGAATGCCATAAACCTCGTAGAAAGGCGGATTGCCGGACGCGCTGCGTGGTTCCGGTCGTGGCGTGACATTCGCGTTGGGAATGCGTTGATCACGGACAGGAGGCCCATCTCCAGCTGGCGAAAAAGCACAACCGCCGAGCCAGCCAACCAATATCAACAAGCCGACGCGCATCATGCTTACTGTGCAGCGGCGCGGAGGCTGTCGGCGCGAGCTGCTGCGATATCGGTACCGAGTTGCCACACAGCCATCGCATACATCGCGCTGCGGTTGTAGCGTGTAATGACGTAGAAGTTGTGAAAGCCTACGTAGTAGAGCGGCCCCTCGACGCCGTCAAATGCGATCAGTTTGGCTTTCTCGTCGTTGGCCAGATCAGTTGCGAACACCACGCCTTCCGCGCTCAGATCCGCCACCGTCTGCTTGGCCTTTAGCGTGTTCTTTTTTGGAATGGTGCCCGAGAACGCGTTCGACAGCGTCGCGCTCGCGACCACTTCGCCATTCTCGCGCCAGCCATGCTTGACGAAATAGTTGGCGACGCTGCCGATAATATCTTCCCAACTGGAGAACAGATCGCGTCGACCGTCACCATCGGCATCGACAGCGTAGTGGCGATAGCTGGAGGGAATGAACTGCGGCGATCCCATCGCTCCTGCATACGAGCCGAGTGCGGTATTGATGTCGACTTGTTCCTCGCGTGCCAGCACCAAAAACTGTCCAAGCTCCTTTCGGAAAAACTTCGCCCGCGGTGGGTAGTCAAAGCCTAGCGTCGCGAGTGCGTCTAATACACGATAGTTGCCGGTAATGCGTCCGTAATACGTTTCCACGCCGATAATCCCGACAAGGATTTCACCCGGCACGCCGGTTTCCTTACTAATTCGCGAGATAGTTGCTTCATGTTCATTCCAAAACGCAACGCCTGCATCAATGCGCTTTTGTTGAATGAAAATATTGCGATAGTCATGCCAGGGCTTGCTACGCTCCGCTGGCCGGCTGATTGCGTCGAGAATGCTCTGCTGCTTTTTCGCGCTTTGCAGGACGGCTGTGAGCGCTTCTGCGTCAAAGTCATGTTCGCTCACCATGCTATCGATGAACGCGCGCACATCGTCGCGCTCTGTATCGAGTGCCGCGGCGGTAGCGGAAACAAGGCACATAAGGACCGAAGCGGCCAAGAGTCGAATCGTCGCGGACATTGACTAAGTCTCCAAGTATCTAGCGGGGCAACAAGCGCTTTCTGGTGTGGATCGACATCAGAATACCGAATGCACCCATCAGGGTCACCATGGATGTGCCACCGTAACTGATCAGCGGTAACGGCACGCCGACCACCGGGATCAGCCCTGTGACCATGGCTGTGTTAACGAATACATAGATAAAGAAAGTGAGCGACAGGCTGCCGGCGAGCAGGCGTGTGAATGTGTCACCCGCCTGGCTGGCAATATAGAGGCCGCGTCCGACCACGAACAGATACAGCGCAATGAGCGCCGTCAGTCCAAGGAGGCCAAACTCCTCTCCGATCACAGCAAATATGAAGTCGGTGCTACGTTCGGGCAGGTATTCAAGCTGGCCCTGGCTGCCGTTTGTCCAGCCTTTGCCAAATAGGCCGCCAGAGCCGATCGCAATCTTCGATTGGATAATATTGTAGCCTGCGCCCAGCGGGTCGCTTTGAGGGTCGATCAGTGTCAACACCCGCTGTTTTTGGTACTCCCGCATATTTGCCCAAATCAGCGGCAAAGCAGCGGCAAGTAATCCGCCGAGTGTCAGTATGACGCGCATCCTGAGCCCTGCGAGCAAAATCACGATGCAGCCGGACGCGCCGATCAAAATGGCGGTCCCCAAATCCGGCTGACGCGCGATCAGCAACACCGGTGCCGCGACAATAGCGAGCAACATCAACAATGATTTGAAGCTCGGTGGGAGTGGCCGGGTATGCAAATACGCGGCCGTCATCAATGGCACTGCGATTTTCATAATCTCGGAAGGCTGAAATCGAAAGCCGATGTAGATCCAACGTTGGGCGCCTTTGCCGGTCACGCCGGCGATTAGCACCATCAGTAACAACGCAAGGCCGAGCCCATAGCCCACCACCGCCCAGCGGCGGTAGGTGGCGGGTTGAAATTGTGCGAGTACCACCATGGCCACGATAGCTACAGTCAGACGCACGGCCTGAGCGATGACCTGCGCGCTGTTTTGTCCTGATGCGCTATACAGGACGATGAGTCCGAAGCCGGCGAGCAACAGCACACCGGCGAGTAACGGACCATCGAGGTGCAGCCGCTGCAGCAGCGGGATGGTGCGCGTCCCCTCGGCCTGTCGAAACTCGGTGGTGTCCTTGAACATCATGGTGCGTCACCCGAGCGGGTGAGCCAGAGATCGGTCAGGGCTTTGGCAACCGGTGCGGCGACCGAGCTGCCGCTACTGCCATTCTCAATGACCACGGCGACGGCGATCGTCGGCGCTTCAATCGGTGCGAACGCGATAAACAATGCGTGATCTTTCAGTCGCTCATCGAGCTCAAGGTCATCATATTTTTCTTCCTGAGCGACGGTGAATACCTGCGCAGTGCCCGACTTACCGGCGATTGTGTAGTTTGCGCTGACCCCCGTCGCGTACGCGGACCCTCGCGGCGACTGCAACACGTCCTGCATCGCATCGATAATGTGCTGCCAGGTATGTTCATCGCCACCACCCGGAATACTCGGAAGTGATTCCGGTTCGGTTTGCTGCATGTCGTTACTCAGCGCGTCGGCAACGGCCATCGTCAGATGCGGGCGCATGCGGATGCCGCGCATACTGAGTGTGGCAGTGGCATGTGCGAGCTGCAGCGGTGTCGCGAGCATGTAGCCTTGGCCGATCGATGCGATGACGGTCTCACCCGGGAACCAAACGCGATCGGCGCGGCGCTGAAAATTCTGGCGCTTCCATTCCCGTGATGGAACGATGCCATTCTTCTCGCCAGGAATTTCGATACCGGTTGCGCTGCCCAGACCGAAGTTAACGAGGTGATCGTGCATCAAGTCGATATCCATGTCCTGCGCTAACTGGTAGAAGTAGACGTCGCAAGACTGCGCGATGGAATCGCGTAGATCGACCAGGCCATGCCCTTCGGGTTTCCAGTCGCGGTAACGATGCGTGCTACCCGGCAAGCTGAAGAAACCTTCGCAATTGATGGTGCGGGTGGTGCTCGTTCTGCCGCTGATCAATGCGCCGAACCCCAGCATCGGTTTGATGGTTGAGCCGGGCGGGTAGCGCCCCGCGATCGAGCGATTGAACAGCGGACGGTCAAGATTCTCCTGCAGTGCGGTGTAGTCACGCTGGCTGATGCCGCGTGCAAAACTATTCGGGTCGTAGGCCGGCGAACTGGCCATGGCCAACACCTCACCATTGTTGGGATCAATCGCGACAATCGAGCCCCGGCGACCGTCCAACTGTGCTTCCGCCAACCGCTGCAGTTCGATATCCAGCGTCAGATAAATATTCTTCCCTGGGGTTGGTTGATCTCGAACTTCAGATGCGATCGCGCGGCCTTCAGCGGTGGTCTGCACATGATTATGACCGACAGAACCATGCAGCAGGCTTTCGTACTGCAGTTCGATACCGGTCTTGCCAATCTGGGATGTGCCCGCGTAGTCAGCCTGATCGATTCGCGCGAGGTCCTGCGGACTCAGGCCACCGACGTAGCCAATTACATGGGCAGCCAGTTTGCCATGCGGGTAGTCGCGAATCAGTCGAGCACGAATGTCGATGCCAGGAAAATACGGCCGATGCATGGCAAAGCGAGCGATCTCTTGATCATCCATGCGAGACTTCAATGTCACTGGGTTGAACTTGGCGGTACGGCGTATGCGTTCGCGAACCTCGTCGACCCGATTGGGGTCGAGCAGCCCATCGGCCAGCAGCGCATCAAGTGCTGCGTCGATATCCGGCACCTGTTCTGGAATCATCTCGAGCTGATAGGCAGGCAAATTCTGTGCGAGCACTACACCGTTGCGATCCAGTATCAGGCCGCGCGTTGGTGGTGCAGCCTCGACGCGGATGCGATTGCTCTGTGCCAGTGCGGCATATTGGTCATGCTCAACGACTTGCAGCTGGGTCAAACGCGCCAACACGACACCACAACCGACCAGCACACCAATTAAGGCGAGTAGCAGTCGACCGAAAAACAACCGTTGTTCGGCGGCGGTGTCCTTGATTGCTTGCAGATTGGCCATCGTGATGTCCGGCCCTAGCTTTTTTTACGGCGCCCGAGTCTTGCAGTATCCAGTATAACTAAAGTCAACGGCCAGACGACGATTAATCGTCGTCTGGCCGTTGACTTTAGTTATACTGGATA
>JBCAZB010000174.1:0-5946 GCA_038533315.1 Pseudomonadota bacterium
AACAATTCCATAACCCCCGCAATCGCGGTGTTGAAGGTGTAGCGGCGCCCGACATCGTCAGATACTTTGGCGATGATCTCATGCGTCTTGCGGCGCAAATCTTTGTCAGCACGACTGAGCCCGTCGAACGATGTCGCTGCATCGATGTCTTCCTCAACATGTTCATGGACGATTCGCCACAGACGTTTTAGGAAGCGGAATGCACCACCAACGCCGTCGTCTGACCATTCCAGCGCTTGCTCCGGGGGCGCGGTGAACATCATGAACAGTCGTACCGTATCGGCGCCGTACTCTTCGATCATGCCCTGCGGATCGACGGTATTGCCTTCCGACTTCGACATCTTGCGACCGTCTTTCAACACCATACCCTGCGTCAGCAGATTGGTGAACGGCTCGTCAGCACCGGACAAGCCCAGGTCGCGCAGCAATTTCTGGAAGAAACGCGCATACAACAAATGCAGGATCGCGTGCTCGACGCCGCCGATGTATTGATCGACCGGCAGCCAGTAGGCTGCGCGTTCGTCCAGCATGCTGTCGGCAGCATCCGGACTCGCATAGCGCGCGTAGTACCACGATGACTCGACGAAGGTATCGAACGTATCAGTCTCCCGCCGCGCCGGCTTACCGCACACCGGACAAGCGACGTTTACGAACTCCGGCATGTCCTTCAATGGTGATCCCGTGCCACTGACTGTCACGTCTTCCGGCAACACGACAGGCAGGTCTTGCTCTGGCACCGGCACCGCACCACAGTCATCGCAGTAGATGATCGGGATCGGCGTGCCCCAGTAGCGCTGCCGCGACACACCCCAATCGCGCAGACGATAGTTAACCTGTCGCGTCGCGCGTCCGTCAGCGGACAGACGATCCGCGATCGCATCGAACGCCGCATCGAAACTCAAGCCGCTGAATTCACCGGAATCCATCGTCTCGTGTTTGGCGACATACGGCGCAGTCGCAATATCGACGTCATCACCGGGTGCCGCCGCGATCACCTGCCGGATCGGCAGGTCGTACTTCTTCGCAAACTCATGGTCGCGCTCATCGTGACCCGGCACCGCCATCAGCGCACCGGTGCCGTAGCTCATCAACACAAAGTTGGCGACCCAGATTGGAACGGGCTCACCGGTCAGCGGGTGGATGGCGTTGATGCCCAGTGGCATACCCAGTTTTTCGCGCGTTTCAATATCGGCTTCAGCGGCACTCGTCTGTTTGCAGGTCGCTATGAAATCTGTCAGCTCAGCGTTGCCCGCCGCCGCACGCGCGGCCAACGGATGCTCCGCAGCGACCGCCATGTAAGTGACGCCATACAACGTATCCGGTCGGGTCGTGAACACACGCAGTACGCCGTCGGTATCGGCGAGTTCGGCGTCGTAGTCGCCATCGACGGCAAAGTCGATTTCCAGGCCTTCCGAGCGGCCGATCCAGTTGCGCTGCATCGTTTTGACAGCGTCTGGCCAGCCCGGCATGTCGTCGAGTTGCGCCAGCAATTCATCCGCATAATTGGTGATACGCATGAACCACTGTGGGATCTCACGCCTTTCTACCAACGCACCACTGCGCCAACCGCGTCCATCGATCACCTGCTCATTAGCCAGCACGGTGTTATCGACCGGGTCCCAGTTGACGACCGAGTTTTTTCGATAGACGAGCCCTTTCTCGAACAGCTTAACGAACAGCCATTGCTCCCAGCGGTAGTAGTCCGGCTTGCACGTGGTGACCTCGCGACGCCAGTCGTAACCGAGCCCCAGCGCGTTCATTTGTCCGCGCATGTAGTCGATGTTCTGGTAAGTCCATTCCGCAGGCGGCACCTGATTCTTAATCGCGGCGTTCTCGGCAGGCATACCAAACGCGTCCCAGCCCATCGGCTGCAGTACGTGTTTGCCCTGCATGCGCTGGTAGCGGGCAACAACATCGGAAATGGTAAATACACGCACGTGCCCCATGTGCAGACGACCGCTTGGATAGGGGAACATCGTCAGGCAATAGTAGGCATCCGCGCCTTCGAGCTCATCGACCTCGAAGGTTTTTTGTGTGCGCCAGTGTTCCTGTACCCGGCCTTCAATGTCGGCGGGATGATATTGCTTTTTCATGGTCTTGCGTGGTCTGCGACGGTTCGGATCAGACGCTAAGGATACAGGCTATTCAGCAGATGTTAACCCTGTCTCGCGCCGCCTCCGCACGATCGCTGCCCCGATGATGACCAGCAACGAAAACAGCAACAACGGCAGGTTACCCACGCGCGTAAACGGCGTGTGGCCGGTACGCATGGTCAGTGTGCCCTGCAAGGTCGCTGGTTCGAAGGCGGGTGCCTGTGCACGAACGGCGCCTTGGCTGTCGATCAGCGCACTGATACCGGTGTTGGTCGAGCGCGCTTGCCAACGCTGGCTCTCGAGCGAGCGTGCACGCGCGATCTGCAAATGTTGGTGCGGCGCGATCGTGTCGCCAAACCATGCATCGTTACTGATGTTGATAATGAAAGTGGCATCCGGGAAAAACACCAGCTGCTCGGCGGCATACGCATCTTCGTAACAAATGCTGGCAGCGGCCAATTGGTCCCCGATTCGAATCGGCGACGGCGCTGGGTCGCCGGCGCGGATGTTCGCGTACGGCAGACCGCGCAACCGCATCCAATCACGAATAAAGCCAGGCACTGGAAAAAACTCACCGAATGGCACGAGGTGACGTTTCTCGTACCACTGCTGTTGCCCACCGGAAAGCGCCAGCATGGCATTCGCCGGGTCCTGATTTTCGGGCTGATTGAGAATGCCGAGCACCACGGTCTGTTGCCGGGCCGCGGCGACTTGACCGAGCTGCGCCAGATACGCACGCACGTTTTGCGCCAGCGCCGGTATCGCGACTTCCGGCATCAGCAGCAAATCGACAGGCTCGCTGTCGACGACGAAACGGGCATACCACTGCAGGGTCGCCTGAAACTCTTCCTGTCGCCATTTCAAGCGCTGGTCCTGGCCAAGCTGGCCAATGCGCACGCTCAGTGTCTCGCCAGTCTCCACCGTCCACTGACGGTCATGCAAACCCGCACTGGCGGCAGCCAGCGCGACCAGTGTGGCCACCGCTACCTGTTGGGCCCGACCGGGCAGGATCAGCCCATACAGTGCCGCAGCCAGTGCGACGAGCACGAACGAGCCGAGATAGACACCGCCGAGCGGCAGCCAACCCGAGAGCGGGGATTCGGGCAGCGAACTGCCGAGCGTTAACCAAGGAAAACCACTGAGCACCCAGCCACGTAGCCATTCCGTCCATACCCACAGAAACGGCAGCAGTATCAGAATCATGGCTGGCGATGTGCCGAACCAACGACGCAGCAGCCAGCAATTCAGGCCAAAATAAACGGCCATGATGGCCACCATGCCGAGCACTAGCAGCATCGCGAGCGCAATCGGCACCTGACCGATAACGACCACAGAATGGTAAAGCCAGTAAGTGCCTGTCAGGAACGCGCCACCGCCAAACGCGAAACCGCGCCAGAAAGCCGCCCGCGGCGCAGCACCAACCCACAATGGCATGTGTCCAGCAATCAACAGCGGCGCCAGCCACCAGGCCTCAAACGGCGCGAATGCCAGCGGCAGCAACGCGCCGAGCACCAGGCTGGCTAGCAGTTGTGGCATCGGCTATGCGGCGTCGTCTGCGGCAACGGCGAACACTCCCACCGTTTCGATGCGGCGCCGATCCGCTTTGGTGACCGTGAAGCGAAAACCGCCATGGTCGAGTACTTCACCGCGACGCGGCATACGGCCGAGTTCGGTCATGACCAGACCGCCGATCGTGTCGTATTGCTCGTCGCTCAACTCGCATTCGAAGTAATCGTTGAAATCTTCGATGCGCGTCAGACCACGCACGGCAAAACGCGGTACGCCCTCACGTTCACCGTCAACACGGATCCATTCGTCTTCGGCTGAGTCGTGCTCATCGTCGATCTCGCCGACGATTTCTTCGAGAACATCCTCGATCGTCAGCAGACCCGCGACGCCACCATATTCGTCGACGACAACTGCCATGTGGTTATGACTGGCGCGGAATTCTTTGAGCAAGGTATTGAGACGCTTGGACTCCGGGATAAACACGACCGGTCGCAACCAGCCAGAAAGATCCAGGGGCTGGTCTTTCGGTTCGCCGAGGCAGTTGAGTAAATCCTTGGCCAACAAGATGCCGATGATCTCGTCACGCTCGTCACCATGAATCGGAAAACGGGAATGTCCAGACTCGATGATGGCGGTCAGCATATCGCCAAATGGCATGCCGTCTTCCAGCACCACCATTTGTGAGCGTGGCACCATCACATCGCGCACCTGGGTCTCTGCAACCTCCAGCACGCCGGCCAGCATTGACCGCTCATCCTCGTCGAACACGCGTTGAACACTCGCGTCTTCGATCAGTTCTATGATCTCTTCCCGGGTTTTGGGCTCCCCTTTGAATGCGGCAAACAGTCGTTGCCAGATTCCTGTTTGAGAGCCCTGGGGACTAGGAGGTTTTTCTTCGCTCATCGCCTTAACTTCTGCTTATGGCCGCTAATCATAGCAGCAATCCAAACCCTCGCGTCAGTCCGCGTAAGGGTCAGGGACACCCAGCTTCTGCAACGCCTGGCGTTCGAGGGCTTCCATCTGCTCCGCCTCGCCAGCTTCGATATGGTCATAACCTAACAAATGCAGGCAGCCATGTACGACCATGTGTAAATAATGATGCGCCAGCGCCTTGCCTTGCGCCTGTGCTTCATCGGCCACGACATCGGCGCAAATCACCAGATCACCGAGATGGGCGCCCTCGCCTGCCATCTCTGCCATCGGCATGACCTGGTCCCGAGGCACCGGGAATGCCAGCACGTTAGTCGGCCCAGGCTTGTCGCGCCATTCGGTGTTCAGCGCCGCACTTTGTGCCGGCGGCACGACGGCGATGGCGACAACCTGATCGGCATCCGGTAAACCCTCAGTATCCGCGAGAGACAGGGCGACGTTGGCAGCGCGTTGCCATTCGGCGGTGTCGGGACAGTCGACCTCAGTCGCATCGCAAGCAACATCGAGCACGATACCTACGGGATTAGTCGCGATTGTCATCCTGCTCGTAGGCGTCGTAGGCATCGACAATCTTCTGCACCAGCGGATGACGCACCACATCGGTCGAACCAAAACGCGTCATGCCGATACCGGCCACGTCGCTCAACACGCGCATGACGTGCTTGAGACCGGACAACTGCCCATGCGGTAAATCAATCTGCGACACATCGCCAGTCACGACAGCGGTGGAGCCAAATCCGATACGCGTCAGGAACATTTTCATCTGCGCGACGGTCGTGTTCTGTGCCTCGTCGAGAATAATGAACGACTCGTTTAAAGAGCGGCCGCGCATGAAAGCCAACGGCGCTACTTCGATCATGTTGCGCTCGAGTAGTTTGATCACCTGCTCATAGCCCAACATCTCATACAGCGCGTCGTACATTGGCCGCAGATACGGATCGACCTTCTGGGTCAGATCACCCGGCAAAAACCCAAGACGCTCGCCCGCCTCCACTGCCGGGCGTACCAGAATAATCCGTCGGACACGGTCGGTCTCGAGTGCTTCGACCGCGGTCGCCACTGCCAGGTAGGTTTTACCGGTACCGGCAGGCCCAATACCGAAAGTCAGATCGTTATCGCGGACTTGCGCCAGATAATTGCTCTGATTCGCGCCTCGCGGTCGAATCAACTTGCGCCGCGTTCGGATCACGAGTTCATCGGGATCATTCGCGACGCTTAAAACCGGATTGTCTTTGCCACCAACTGGCTGCATACCTGACTCCTGTAGGCACATGTGAATGTGGTGTGGTTCCAACCGCTCGTTGGCGGTCTGCTCGAATAGCGCACGCAGCACCTGCTCGCCTTGCAGCGTGGCGGTTTTACTACCCTGGATTCTGAAATGGTTGCCGCGATTGGCGATCTCGACGTTGAGTCG
>JBCAZB010000175.1:0-5895 GCA_038533315.1 Pseudomonadota bacterium
CGTTGCGTTAATTGCCGTCCAATCTGTACCGGTCGCTCGTCATGCTGAAGACCGCTATCGTGTTTGGCATTGTAATTCTGTTTCTGCTTTGGGAGCTCTGGTCGGTTAACCGGAAAGACGATTGAGCAACCGGCGGGTGTTATTGCAGTTTAGGCATAACTAACGGCGCCTTGGCATACGGAACGGCAGCAGAGTCTGTACCCAAGGCTTACCGAAGCGCTCTAGTGACAAACTCTCGTGCATCAGTGTCTTTGGTGTTGCGCTATCGGTAGTCACCTTGGCGCGTGCGTAAAACGGTGTGTCCTCAAGTGTTTTGACATCTCCGATACGGTGTTCGCTACAGATCTCCCGTGAGACACGCCAAGCAGATTTTGGCAGCGGTTGCAGGCGTGGCGCTTCCACGGGTAGCAACTCACCGCTATCGCCCTGCTTGAGAGATAAGAAATACTCTTTATCGTCGATCTGCCGGGTGTGGTAGGTCAGGTCATAGGCGTCGCTGTGATCTGCATTACGCGTCCAGTCCCAATATCGGAAATCACGTTCGAGCGGGCGCTTGCCAAAATTGCTGTCGACATAAGCGCTGCCGGAAATAGTCAGGTGCGGTTGTTCGAAGTGCGCCGTCGCCGTCGCATGCGGTGCCATCGGCCACCAATGATGTGCGCCATTGTCATGAATCGGCCAGACACGTCTCGAACGATGCCCGGTGTCGATTTCTATGCGCCCTCGCAGCCGGCTGGGAAAGGGGTTGGTCCATTCGTCGATGTCGATCACCAGCTTGTCGTGCTGCCATTGCATGGCGCTTTTGCCGACACGAATGCCCTGAGGCTCTTTAAGCAGGTGGCGCTCGCCGCGCTCGGTCATCGCCCAACGTTTGCGATCGGGGCCGTAGATAATCGCGTTAATGGCGCAATGCGCGTAAGGGTCGGCAGGTCCACGTTTGCGGGCACGCGCGTAATAGGGAGAAAACACGCTGCCGATAAAACCGATCACGACCACACTGGTGCGCTCATCTTCGCTGATCAGATCAATGTACCACCAGCGGTAGCCGTCCTTAGCGACATCCGTCGTGAAGTAGTCGTTGACGGGATCTAACAAAAACTCGTCAAAACGAGGCCAGACCGCCTTTTTCGGGCTGCGGGGTGGTGTCGACATGAGTTGACGCATTTCGTATCAGTGTCTATTCTGTCTGACACTATCATCTGCCATGCTAGGTAGACAAATTCATTGTCGAGTCGGCAGATAGCGGTGAGGTTTCTACCATGTCAGTGTCCAGTAGAATTGAGTCCAGCATCGATGCCGCGCTACGCAGTCATCTCTCTGAGGAATGTCCGCCGCGCTTGGCGGAGGCGGTTCGCTACGCGGTCGTACCGGGTGGCGCCAGGATTCGGCCCAAGCTATCGCACGCGGTCGCAAGCGCGTGTCATGCAGATGACGACGACATCGTCGATGCCGCCGCTATCGCGATCGAATTGCTGCATTGCGCGTCCCTCGTACATGACGACTTGCCGTGTTTCGATAATGCCGCGTTGCGTCGCGGTCGTCCCTCCGTCCATGTTGCCTTCGGCGAGCGTCTGGCGCTGCTCTGCGGCGATGAGTTGATTGTTATGGCTTTCGAAGTTCTGGCAGCAGGTGCCAGCACGTCCCCGCAACGACTGCAGCCACTGATGCGTATTGTTGGCCAGTCGGTCGGAGCGCCTAACGGCATCATTGCCGGGCAGGCGTATGAGTGTGAGCCGGGTGTTGATCTGGTGGCCTACCAGAAAGCCAAGACCGGCGCGTTGTTTTCGGCTGCCACGGCAGCCGGTGCAGCAGCTGCCGGCACAGACCCGATGCCCTGGAAGGCCCTTGGAGACCAATTGGGTCAGGCGTATCAAGTCGCAGATGATCTGCTGGACAAGCTCGCCAGTGTCGAATCGCTCGGTAAGCCAGTCGGTCAGGATGAGCTGCACGACCGCCCCAATGCGGTCCGCGAATGGGGGCTGGAAGGCGCTATCGGCCGGCTGGAGATGCTCGTTGCAGAGGCGGTCTCAATGATCCCCGATTGTCCGGGTCGTGAGCCGCTCGGTCTGTTGGTCGAAGCTGAGTCAAACGCGCTGATCACGAAACTCGCGCGGCTCCGCGTCGCTGCCTGATTTGCGTCATCGCATCGCGGACGTTCGCAACCGCTGGCTTGCGCGGCCCTCGGTTCGCAGTTTTCTGGGCACGATCTGGCCATTCCGGCTGATTGCCAGGCGCCAAGCCCGGCGCTTGTTCGATATCTCGGCGGGCTTTGTCTATAGCCGGGTATTGATGACGTGTCTGGAGCTCGATTGGTTTGCGGCCCTGCGCGACGGTCCGGTGTCACTAAGCGCGCTGGCAGATGACGCCGAGTTGCCAGTAGCAGCAGCGGAAAGACTGATGTTGGCCGCGTGCGCGCTGGACTTAATGGAATCTCGCGGCGACGGCCAATTTGCGCTGGGACCACTGGGTGCGGCCTTGATTGGTGACGACGGTATTGCCGCGATGGCGACACACCACCGTATGTTCTATGCAGACATGGCGGATACGCTCGCGTTACTGCGCGACCGATCAGATACCCAACTCGCGCGCTACTGGGCCTATGCAACCAGCGATTCACCAGCATCGCTGGCGCCGACCGACGTGTCCGACTACACCGAGCTGATGGCCGCATCGCAACCGATGATCGCCGAACAGGTGTTGGCTGCTTATAAATTTGGCGACTTTTCACATCTGGTTGATGTAGGTGGTGGCAAAGGTGCCTTCGCCTCCGCGGTTGGGGCGCGCTATCCATCCTTGCGTCTCAGCGTGCTCGATCTTCCAGCGGTGGTGTCGCATATTCCAGGTGATTCCGGCATACAAGCGATCGGCGGGAGCTTTCTCGATACCGCGATTCCCGGCGATGCCGACGTCGTGAGCCTGATGCGCATTCTCCATGATCACGACGACGAAACGGTATTGGGCTTATTGTCTAATTTGCGTCGTAGCATTGGTAAAAACGCAACACTCGTTATCGCTGAGCCAATGGCAGAGACGCGCGGCGCCGAAGTAGTCGGGCATGCGTACTTTGGATTCTACCTATGGGCGATGGGGAGCGGCCGTGCGCGCAATCAATCGGAGATTGATGCGATGTTGGTGCAGTCCGGGTTCGCCCCGTCAAAACGCCTGAAGACCCCGGTTCCCTTGATATGTAGCGTATTGTTGACGAATCCAGTTTAGTTGACATTAAAGCTGTCTTTAAAACTTGACACTCTATTTCGTCGGCGTACACTCGTTTGTGGAGATTTTGGCAATTTCTTGTCAAAACACTGTCTAGGAAAGGCCCTGGTATCGCGATGGACACTCTCGCAGTTGTTATGCAGCAACCCGGTTCAGTGACGCTGAGTCGGCTGCCGCTTGCGCCGCTCGCTGACGATGAAGTTGCCGTCGAGGTGCAGTGGAGCGGTATCAGTACTGGCACGGAGCGCCTCCTCTGGAGCGGTGATATGCCGCCATTCCCTGGCATGGGTTATCCCCTGGTGCCGGGTTACGAGACGGTCGGCCGCATCTCACAGACAGCACCCGGTTTGGAGTCGCGCATCGATGAGCTCGTGTTTGTCTCGGGCGCACGGTGTTACGGCGACGTCAAAGGTCTGTTTGGTGGCGCGGCATCGCGCATCGTGTGTGCGAGCGATAAAGCCACACCGATTGCATCTCACTTGCAGGAAGAGGGCGTATTGCTGGCTCTGGCGGCCACAGCACGACATGCCATTCGACGCGTCAGCACTGCCCCGGATCTCATCGTGGGCCACGGCGTGTTGGGTCGACTGATCGCGCGGTTGGCGATCGCCGATGGCTCTCCACCGCCGACTGTTTGGGAAACCAACGCCACCCGTCGCGACGGCGCGGCCGGATATCCGGTCGTAGATCCGGCTGAAGACTCGCGGCACGACTACCAGTGCGTGATCGATGTATCCGGAGACGCCGCGGTGCTCGATCAGTTGATCGCTCGCATGCGACCGCGTGCCGATCTCGTCCTGGCAGGCTTCTACAAGGATCGTGTCAGCTTTGAATTCCCGCAAGCTTTCATGCGCGAGATCTGCATCAGCATCGCTGCTGAGTGGCAGCCGGAAGACTTGCAATACGTGATTGACAGCACCGCACGGCATGCATTGTCGCTCGCGGGTCTCATCACACACGCGGTAGCAGCTGGGGACGCAGCTGCCGCCTATGACACGGCATTTACCGATCCGGCATGCCTGAAAATGATTCTTGACTGGAGCGAATCACAGTGAGTGCAGACAGTAACGTGACCGAAATCAAGGTGGACGCCCAAATTCGTATGCGCGATGCGCTGCGCGCCGAAGCCGACGTCGAGCCGACACCGGTACCTAGCGGTGAGGTAACCAAGGAAACACAGATCATCGCCATTTACGGCAAAGGTGGTATCGGCAAGAGTTTCACGCTGTCGAACCTGTCGTACATGATGGCTCAGCAGGGCAAGAAAGTGCTGTTGATCGGTTGTGACCCAAAGAGCGATACAACTTCGCTGCTGTTTGGCGGCAAGAGCTGCCCCACCATTATCGAAACATCTGCGCGAAAGAAGGCGGCGGGCGAAGAAGTCGAGATCGGTGATGTCTGCTTTAAGCGTGACGGTGTTTATGCAATGGAGCTCGGCGGTCCAGAAGTGGGTCGCGGTTGTGGCGGCCGAGGCATCATTCATGGTTTCGAGTTGCTCGAGAAGCTTGGCTTCCACGAGTGGGATTTCGACTATGTGTTACTCGATTTCCTCGGCGACGTGGTTTGCGGCGGATTCGGCTTACCGATCGCTCGCGACATGTGCCAGAAAGTGATCGTTGTCGGTTCGAATGATCTGCAGTCCTTATATGTTGCCAACAACGTGTGTTCCGCCGTTGAGTACTTCAGAAAACTAGGCGGCAACGTCGGCGTCGCCGGTATGGCGATCAACAAGGATGACGGCACCGGGGAGGCCGCTGCGTTCGCAGAAGCGGTCGGCATACCGGTGTTAGCGGCAATCCCCGCCGACGAAGATATTCGCCGCAAGAGTGCCAACTACGAAATTGTTGGCAAGCCAGGCGGGCAGTGGGCATCGATTTTCGAGGGCCTTGCCCAGCAAGTCGCTGACGCACCGCCCCAACAACCGATGCCATTAGACCAGGACGGTTTGCTCGGTTTGTTTTCTTCAGAAGAAACCGGTCGTGACTATGTGCTGGAACCTGCCTCCGCTGAAGACATGCGCGGCGCGAGTTTCACACCAAAAGAATCTCTCGAAGTGATTTACGACGCCGTTTGAGGGCCTTACTGAATGTCAGACGCACCCGACAAAAAAGCTGCTCACGGTTGTCACGCTAAGGACGAATTGCGTGATGCTGCCGCAAAGGCTGGCAAGCAGGAAGTGCTTGATCGTTATGCGGCCGATTATCCGGTGGGTCCGCATGATCAACCGCAAAGCATGTGTCCGGCCTTCGGGTCACTGCGTGTCGGTTTGCGGATGCGGCGCACCGCGACCATCCTTTCAGGGTCAGCGTGCTGTGTGTATGGGCTCACGTTTACCTCACATTTTTATGGAGCGCGCCGCACCGTCGGTTACGTGCCCTTTAACTCCGAAACGCTGGTCACCGGCAAACTCTACGAAGACATTCGCGAAGCGGTTGAGCAGGTAGCTGATCCCGAGCATTACGACGCTGTTGTTGTGACGAATCTGTGCGTGCCCACCGCGTCCGGTGTGCCGTTGCAGATGCTGCCGAAAGAAATCAATGGCGTACGCATTATTGGCATCGATGTACCGGGTTTCGGTATCCCTACGCATGCTGAGGCCAAGGATGTACTCGCGGGCGCGATGTTGCGTTATGCGCGCACCGAGGCGGAGTTGGGACCTGTTCGCGCGGTGCCGCCACA
>JBCAZB010000176.1:0-5884 GCA_038533315.1 Pseudomonadota bacterium
TGAATGAATCGACCGAAAACATCGGTGCACGACGGCTGCACACCGTCATGGAACGCCTGCTTGATACGATCTCCTACGAGGCGGCCGATCAGAGCGGCAAGCACTATCAGATCAGCGCCGGCTACGTCGACGAACATCTCGGCGAGTTGGTCGAAGATGAAGACCTGAGTCGCTACATCCTGTAGCGAGGTGCTCGTGGCCACACCACCGGTCAATATCCGTCTACGCAAACAATCGGCTTGCTTACGGCTGGAATATGCCGATGGCGCGTGTCACGACCTATCGTTTGAATACCTGCGCGTTAACTCGCCATCCGCCGAGGTCCGTGGTCATCATCCGGATCAGGCGGTCTTGCAGCATGGCAAGCGTGAGGTGCGTATCGTCCGCATCGAGCCGGTCGGGCATTATGCGCTCAAGCTTTTTTTCAGCGATGGCCACCAAACAGGCATCTACAGCTGGGACTGGTTACGAATACTCGGTGAAGAACGCGACGAGCGCTGGGCCGATTACCTGAACGCGCTCTCGACAGCAGGCCTTTCGCGCGACGCCTGAGCCAGCGCATGCGCAAACCGGTACAATAGAGGGCTGGGCCGGTTGGCCCGCCAGTATCCCGCCACAGGAAACGACCGTGACAACGGACTCAACCGACAACAAGACCCACTTTGGCTACGAAACCGTCGATGCCGATCGCAAGGCCGATAAGGTCCGCGGTGTCTTTGATTCGGTCGCTGGCAATTACGACCTGATGAACGACCTGATGTCCGGCGGCATCCATCGACTGTGGAAAAAACAGACCATCGACAAAGCGGCCGTTCGCAATGGACACCGTGTGCTGGATCTCGCGGGCGGCACCGGTGATCTCGCGATGGCGTTCGCCAAACAAGTTGGCAGCGACGGTCAGGTGGTATTGGCCGACATCAATGCCGCCATGCTCGAGCAGGGCCGCGAGCGCCTGCTCAATGCCGGCATCATCAACGTCGATATCGCGCAAGTCGACGCCGAGACGCTGCCCTTCGCCGACAACACCTTTGACCTCATCACCATTGCGTTCGGCCTGCGCAACGTTACCCGCAAAGAAGCCGCCCTCGAATCGATGCTGCGCACACTGAAACCCGGCGGCCGCTTGCTGGTGCTGGAGTTTTCCAAGCCGAACGATCTCTTGAAACCCGCTTATGACTTGTTCTCCTTTTCGGTATTGCCATTTCTGGGGCGTGTGGTTGCTGATGACGAAGCCAGCTACCGATACCTGGCAGAGTCGATTCGCATGCACCCGGATCAGGAGACCCTGAAAGGCATGATGGAAACCGCAGGCTTCGAGCGCTGCGGCTACGACAATCTGACCGGCGGCATCGCGGCACTACACTATGGATACAAGTTGTAGCCATGGTGAATCTGGGCCTCCTGTTCAAACCGATCACAGCGTTGATCAACCGGCGTATCAACGAACAAACTCCAGCACGCGAACTCGCCGCCTCGCTCGAGGGATGCGGCATGGCAGTGCGTGTCGACAACACAGCACTCGCGGTGATTCTCCGCGTCGGTGACGGCGCGTTGCAACTGCATTCGCACTATGAAGACGACCCCGACGTGATGTTATCCGGTAGCCCGATTTCATTGATGACGCTCGCGGGCAGCGATCCGCAACAGGTGATCCGCGACGGTCATGTCACGATGAGCGGCGACGCAACTATCGGTCAGAAATTTCAGCAATTGCTGCGCTTCGCAAAGCCGGATCTGGAAGACGAACTTGCTAATGTCGTCGGCGATGTCGTCGCCAATCAAACCAGCGCCGTAGTGCGCGGCGTCGGCCGAGCGGCCGCCAGTCTCAGTGAGCGCGCCCACCATCGGTTCGGCGACTACCTGACGACGGACACGGGCACGCTACCCACTCAAGACCAGTTCGACGCCTTCCGCAGCGACAACGAAACCTTGCGCGATGATCTGGCGCGAGCGCGGGCACGAGTCAAGCTGCTGGCCGCAAGACTGGATGAGGAAGAGTAGTTTGCTGACACCGGCGCGTATCAAACGGTTGATCAGCATCCAGCGTGTGCTGGTGAAATACAGCCTCGATGATCTGATTGCGACGTCACGGTTACTGCGCCCATTGCGCTTTGTGTTTCTGTTTGGTGGTCGCCGGATGGACCGCGATGCGCCGATTGGACAACGAATCCGTCTGGCGCTCGAAGAGCTTGGACCGATCTTCATCAAATTCGGCCAGGCGTTGTCGACGCGTCGTGATTTGCTCCCCCCGGATATCGCTGCCGAGCTTGCCAAGCTGCAAGATCAGGTACCGCCGTTCGATGGCCAGGTGGCGAGGCAGATCATCAACGATGCTTATGGCTTCGATCTGAGCGAAGTCTTCGCGGAATTTGATGACACGCCAATGGCGGCCGCTTCAATCGCCCAGGTTCACCCCGCCCGACTCCATGACGGCACCGACGTGGTCGTCAAGGTCTTGCGTCCAGGCATGCGCGAACGCATCCGACAGGACCTCGAGGTCATGTACGCAATGGCCGAACTGACCCAACGGTATCTGCCGGATGGTCAGCGATTGCGGCCCGTCGAAGTGGTCAGCGAATACGACAAGACGATCATGGACGAGCTCGATCTGTTACGCGAGGCCGCCAACGGCTCGCAGTTGCGCCGTAATTTCGAAGGCTCAACGCAGCTGTACGTGCCGGAGGTCTACTTCGACTACAGTCGGGTCACGGTGCTTGTGATGGAGCGCATCTACGGCGTACACATCAGCAACATGGAGGCGCTGAAAGCGGCTGGCACAAATATTAAACGGCTGGCTGAGAACGGCGTTGAGATCTTTTTCACGCAGGTATTCCGGCACAACTTTTTCCATGCCGATATGCACCCTGGCAACATTTTTGTGCGCACCGACGATCCGGACAACCCGATCTATCTGTCGGTGGATTTCGGCATCATCGGCACACTGAATCTCAAAGACCAGCAATACCTGGCTGAGAATTTTCTGGCCTTCTTCGACCGCGACTATCACCGGGTCGCTCAGTTGCATGTCGACTCTGGCTGGGTGCCGCCCGATACCCGTGTCGAGGAGCTGGAATCGGCCGTGCGAACCGTCTGCGAGCCAATATTCAACAAGCCGTTGGCCGAGATCAGCTTTGGTACCGTCTTGTTGCGACTGTTTGAGACAGCGCGCCGCTTCAACATGGAAGTGCAACCGCAACTGATTCTGCTGCAGAAGACACTGCTGAATATCGAAGGGCTCGGACGCGATTTGTATCCGGAGCTCGATCTCTTTGAAACAGCCCAACCGATTTTGCGGCGCTGGATGGAAGAACGGCTCGGTGGTCGTGCGGTGCTCAACGATTTCCGTACGCAATGGCCAGAGGTGCGTGAGACACTGCGCGAATTGCCGACGATTGCGCGACGCATCAGTGAACAAGCGTCGAATGGCGATTTTCGGCTGACGATGGACTCGCCGGAAATCAATTCGCTACGCGATGAGATGCGGCAGGACGGTCGGCGTCGCTACCGAGTCACGGTGGGACTTGTCGTCGCAGCGGTCGGTGGGCTACTGATCTATACCAACCAATATGTCAGCGTCGGCTGGCTGCTCGTCGGTGTAGGCGCAGCAGCGGTTTTGCTGAGCCGGCCACGCTAAAACGCCAACCCGAGATCAACTAGTAGGTCGTCGCCGCGGTCTGCATCGCGCGGTATTCTTCGAGTCGCTCACGACTGGCGCCGAGTTCTTCTGCAAGATAAACCAGCCGATCCCGCAATTGACCCTTGCGCTCCGACAGACGTTTCGTTTCCGCAAGTATTTCTAGGCGCTCTTCTGGCAGCAGCCCGTCGCTGACCATTCTGAGCGTCTCACTTTCGATCGTCGCGTCGATGTCGGCAATCTCGTTTTCGGCACGCACAATGTCTGACTCTAATCGACGTACATCAGCACGCAATTCGTACAATGTGCGACCTTCTTCGTACGCCACAAGGAACGCACTTTCGAGCTCTGCCGGGCAAACACCCTGATAGCTCGCACCGCGTTCGCCTGCGTTGTAGCCGTTTTGTGGGCGACAATATTCCCGTAGCCCTTCCTGTCTGCCAGCCTGGTACTCAGCCAGATCGGGAGTAACGCCCGCCTTCGCACACGCTTTCCGGTACGTTCCTATCGCCGCACCGCTGCGCCCGCGCACGCCATCTTCGTAGCCGACCGTACGCCAGTCTGATGTCAGGCATTCATCTTCCGACATGGTGGTTGCACAGCCGGTTAGGCCGAGGAGGGCAATCGCTAATAGTGCTGTAAGGAATCGCATGATCAGGTTCTCTGGATGTTATGGCGTAACAGTACGCCGCTGCGACTGAACCGCCGATGAACCAATTCACAGTTCGGAAACTCGATCATTTACCGGCAAATCATGCTCAGGCGTCGGCAAAGCAGGCATAATGGTGTCGTAACAGCACGAGCCAGATGCACGTGGACGACAAAAAACAACAACTCTTTCGCCCGCGTGCTGCGGCCTCGATTGTGATCGCCAACATGGTGGGCACAGGCGTTTTCACGAGCCTGGGTTTCCAACTCGCCGATATCCAGTCCGGATTTGTGCTGATGATGTTATGGGCCATCGGTGGCGTCATCGCATTCTGTGGCGCCATGAGTTATGCCGAACTCGGTGCTGCTTTGCCGCGATCGGGCGGTGAATACAACTTTCTGGGAGAGATCTATCATCCGGCGGCTGGCTTCGTCTCAGGCTGGATTTCGGCGACCGTCGGTTTCGCGGGACCGACAGCACTAGCGGCCATTACGTTCGCGACTTATCTTGGATCTGCATTTCCTGCTTTGCCGCAAACGCCGGCGGCTGTCGCGCTGGTAGCAATACTGACGCTGGTGCATGCGACCAACCGCAACGCGAGTGGCAACGTACAGGTCGCGTTCACTGCGCTCAAGATTGCATTGATCATCATCTTCTGCGCTTTGGCATTCGTGTTGGTGCCAGAGCCACAAAACGTGACCTTCACCCCACAGTCAGGCGATCTGGCGCTGATGACCGGTGGTGCATTCGCCGTGTCACTGATCTACGTCAGCTACGCGTACACCGGCTGGAATGTCGCCACCTACCTTTCCGCCGAGCTTGAAAATCCGCAACGCAATCTGCCTCTGGTGCTGGGCGCAGGCACGTTGCTTGTGATTGTGCTCTACCTGGCACTCAACTACATCTTTCTATACGTCGCACCCATTGACGACATGGTGGGCAAAGTGGAGATAGGCTACATCGCCGCTGACAACGCATTCGGCGATATCGGTGCCAAAGTCATGGGTGGAGTGCTCGCGCTACTGCTGATCTCGACCGTGAGTGCGATGATCATCGCGGGACCTCGAGTGTATCAAGCGATCGGCCAGGATCACGCGGTCTTTGCCTGGCTGGCGCGAACAAATCGTTATGGCGTACCAGCGATGGCCATTTACCTGCAAGGCGCGATTACGATCACCTTCATCCTGACCTCCCCGTTCGAATACATCCTGTTGTTCTCCGGGTTTACGCTCGCGCTGAATACCTTTGCCGCGGTCGCTGGATTATTTGTGCTGCGCGTTACGCAGCCTGAATTGTTACGCCCGTTTAAAGCATGGGGTTACCCAATCACACCGCTCATTTTCCTGGGTTTGACGGGCTGGACGTTGTGGTATGTGCTGATCGACGAGTCGCAAGGCAAACTGTTTGGCCTCGGCGCCGGCGAACTGGGGCTGGTCGTGATCGGCATCGGGCTGTGTTTTTACGCACTCACCGAATGGTTGGGGGGAGTGCGTGCGCGGCGTTTATCAGTGGACTCCACCGAATAGTTTTAGTCGCGGGTAGCGATTCAATTTGACGGTGTGCACTCTGGTGGTACATCGGGAGCTATCGGCATCTAGGTG
>JBCAZB010000177.1:0-5883 GCA_038533315.1 Pseudomonadota bacterium
CGCCGAGTGGGACGATGTGATTGCGACCAACTTGTCCGGCGTGTTTCGGCTGACCAAGGGTTGTATCCGCGGCATGATGAAAGCCCGCCACGGTCGAATCATTTCGGTGTCGTCGGTAGTCGGGACGATGGGTAACGCGGGCCAGGCCAATTATGCGGCGGCCAAGGCGGGGTTGGTGGGCTTTACGAAATCCATCGCACGTGAGTTAGGCTCTCGCGGCATTACCGCCAACGTTATTGCACCAGGGTTTATTGCCACGGATATGACTGACCAACTGACCGACGATCAGCGCCAGGCGATGCTGTCGCAGGTGCCACTGGGCACTCTGGGTGACGTCTCGGATATCGCGCAAAGCGTCGTTTTTCTGGCCTCGGCGGGCGGTCGCTACATCAGCGGTGAGACGCTACACGTGAATGGCGGCATGTGGATGGTTTGAGCGCGTTATGACCAATCTGGCGCAATCAAGACAATTCCCCTACAATACGCGCGCCGGAAACGGGACAAAACGTGTTTAGCGCATCCGTTGCGCAAGTTTTGTATAATATTCAGGCTCATGCGATATCGCGTGAGCGAGCTGTTTTGTAGCTTACACGTAAGGAAAAACCGCAAATGAGCAGTATTGAAGATCAAGTCAAGGGCATCGTTGCAGAGCAACTTGGCGTAAAGGAAGAAGAAGTCACTAACAGTGCTTCTTTCGTCGATGACCTTGGCGCCGATTCTCTTGACACGGTTGAACTCGTCATGGCGTTGGAAGAGGAATTCGAAACCGAGATTCCTGACGAAGATGCCGAGAAGATCACGACGGTGCAGCAAGCCATCGACTACGTGACAGCACGTCGCGCTGAGTGATTAACTCACCAATGCGTCGACGCTCGTCGTTTACGACGAAGTCCGTTGGCGGATTGACAACAGGTTGAACATGTTCCGGCGCTCTAGGGCGCCGGAACGCTTTTGGAAAGAGCGTTATGGCGAAGAGAAGAGTCGTAGTAACCGGACTAGGCATGATTTCTCCGGTTGGCAACCAGGCGGAGACTGCCTGGCAGAATGTAGTGGCGGGTACATCCGGCATACGCGCAATCGAAGCGTTCGATGTTAGTAAATTCACGACTCGATTCGGCGGCTGCGTCGTGGATTTCGACGCGGAAGCCAATGGCATTCCCGCAAAAGAATCTCGCAAGATTGACCTGTTTATCCAATATGGGATCGCGGCTTGCAACCAAGCGCTGAGCGATAGCGGCGTCACGGTTACTGACAGCAATGCGCACCGCATTGGCGTGTTGATGGGGGCTGGCATCGGCGGCATCGGCACGATTGAAGCGAATCACGCCAAATACCTCGCGGATGAAAATCCGCGCAAGATCTCGCCGTTCTTTGTGCCTGGCAGCATCATCAACATGATCTCGGGGCACATGAGTATCATGCACGGATTGACCGGACCGAACCTGTCTGTGGTGACGGCTTGTACGACGTCAACGCATGCGATAGGCCTGGCAGGACGACTAATTGCATATGGCGATGCCGACGCGATGTTGGCAGGCGGTGCCGAATATGCGACGACTCCGATGGGCCTCGGCGGATTTTGTAGCGCACGGGCGCTATCGACACGCAACGATGATCCAGAGGCGGCCAGCCGACCATTCGACGCCAACCGCGACGGGTTTGTACTGGGAGATGGCGCAGGTTGCATGATGCTCGAAGAATACGAACACGCAAAGCAACGTGGTGCGACGATTTACGCAGAATTGGCGGGCTTTGGCATGAGTGGCGATGCGTTTCACATCACATCGCCGCCAGATGATGGCGCCGGTGCTGCCCAAAGCATGCAGAACGCTGTCAAAGACGCCGGACTCAATCCTGAACAGATCGACTATCTTAATGCGCACGCCACATCAACGATCGCCGGCGATGTCGCTGAGACGACCGCCGTCAAGCGCGCGTTTGGTGAGCACGCAACCCAGTTGGCGATCAGTGCGACCAAGTCTACGACTGGCCACTTGCTCGGTGCTGCAGGCGCCGTGGAGGGTATTTTCTCGGTGCTTGCACTGCGCGATCAGGTGATTCCGCCGACTGTCAATCTGGACGATCCCGATCCAAAGTGTGATCTTGACTACGTGCCAGGCACCGCGCGGGAAGCTAACCTCACGGCGGTCGCATCCAATTCGTTTGGGTTTGGTGGCACGAACGGTACGTTGGTATTCACCAAGGCTGATTAAGACAAAGCGTTGGCGAACGCTGGATGGTGAAGCCCGACATCAAACCGCTCGATCCGGCGCCGGATCTACTGGCATTGCATGAGCTGGCGCCTGACACATTTCCATTTTTGTTGCGCAGTGTTTCGCCCGGCAACTCGAGTGTTCACTACGATATTTTGTTCGCGGCGCCGTCCGCTACGCTGTCTCTACGCCATGTCGGAGGTAGACTGACGCTAGCGTCGAGTGGCGATACGCCAACAGTCGCCCTGGACGACAACGAAGATTTTCTCGTCGGTCTTGATCGCTGGTTCTCGCAGGAAGGTGGGCGCTCGAATCAGAGCCACCGTCTGCCGTTTGTCGGTGGGTGGTTTGTGTATCTGAGCTACGAACTGGCCCAACAAATAGAACCATCGTTACAACTGCCTGTCGCAGACGATCAGCTGGTCGCGGCAGCCGTCAGAATTCCCGCAGCAATCATCTGCGAGAAATCAGATGATCAGGCGGGGCAGTGCTTTCTGGTGACGGAGGATTCGTCGCTGCAACAGCCTTTGCTCGACAAGCTGCAACAGAAGCGACCGAATTCCCCATTTTTGTCGCCGGTCACGCTGAGCGAGGATGCGCCGCAGCAATTTCTTGATGCGGTTATCGCCGCGAAACACGCGATCGAGGCCGGCGAGGTGTATCAGGCAAACTTGTCGCGCGCTTGGCAAGGTCGTCTGCCAGATGCCGCGACAAGTGCCTTGTTCGAAGCGTTGAGTCGTGAGAACCCGGCACCTTTCGCGGCACTCGCCAGGTTTGACAATCTGCATATCGTTTCCTCGTCACCGGAGCGGCTGGTTTCTGTGCGTGGTGACCGCGTCGATACACGCCCGATCGCCGGCACGCGACCACGAGGGGTAGACGATGCAGAGGACCAACGCTTGTTGAACGAGCTACTCGCGAACCAGAAAGAGCAGGCGGAACATGTCATGTTGATTGACCTCGAACGCAACGATCTCGGACGTATTTGCGAGGCTGGCAGTGTCGCGGTAGACGAGTACATGGCGATCGAGAGTTATGCACATGTTCACCATATTGTTTCCAACGTGACAGGCCAATTGCGCACGGATGTGGGCCCGGGGGAGACGCTCCGTGCTGTGTTCCCAGGCGGCACGATCACCGGCTGCCCAAAAGTCCGCTGTATGCAACTGATTGCTGACTTGGAGCAATCCCCACGGGGTGCCTACACCGGTTCTCTGGGTTATCTGGGCCGCGACGGGCGAATGGATTTCAATATACTGATTCGCACCATGGCACTAGCAGGTAATCATTTGAGCTTTAGGGCCGGCGCCGGCATCGTCGCGGATTCCGAACCCACTGCCGAATTGGCTGAGACACGGGCTAAGGCGCGCGGTTTGATCCGTGCGATTGGGGCAACGTCATGCACATCATAGATGCCAACGCCGGCGAGATGATCACTGCTGACGACCGCGGGTTGCTATACGGTGACGGTGTTTTCGAGACGATGCGCGTCAATAGCGGCAAGCTGCCGCTGCTGGATTGGCATCTTGCACGCTTACATCGATCTACGACTGCGTTGAAGATCACGGGCCTGGATATGGCTTCGGTCGCAGAGAAGGTCTTTGCGTTTATCGCGCGATATCCCAATGCCGACTGGCTTAAGGTCATTCTGACACGCGGTAGCGGTGCGCGCGGATATCGTCCACCCGAGGATGCATTGCCGACGATGATTCTCTCGAGCGGACCGCTGGTCGAGCGCACTGGGGAGTGCCACTTACTGCTGTCGCCCATTGCGGCGGCCACAATGCCGGGCGTGCCGCCGCTGAAACACCTGTCGCGGTTGGTGGAAGTTCAGCAAGCCGCAGACTTGGCCGCCGAAGAGGACAGCGTTCAGATTGTGTGCGACCAACATGGCGCCTTGGTGTGCGCTACCATGCACAACCTGTTTGTTGTGCGTGAAGGTGAGTTGATGACGCCACGATTGGTCAATCAAGGTGTGGCCGGCGTCCTGCGTGATTGGGTGTTCGCACATAGCACGGCCAAACCGCAGCGCTTGCATCTCGAGGATGCGCTTTTGGCGGACGAGATTTTTGTCTGTAATGCTGTGCGCGGGGTCGTCAGTGCCAACTCTATTTGTGGGCAGTGGTTACCTTCGTCTACTCCATTCGCAGACGCGCTACGCGCCGATTTAGTACAAGCGGGGTTTGAGCAGTAATGCGCTGGCTGATCAAATCCCTGCTGGTTTTGGCGCTACTTGCAGGTGTTGTATTGACGTGGGCGCACTTCAGTATGGCCGCCTACATGAAGCAGCCGCTGACTCTTTCGGAACCCACGACATTCGAGATACCAACCGGCGCGACACTGCGCGGTGTGTCTCGGCAGCTGCGCGAGCGCGGCATCAGCGAGAACACCCACTGGCTGTTGCTACGAGCTCGGCTCGACAAAAACGCGGCAGATATCAAGGCAGGGCGCTACACATTGGCGCCGGGATTGTCCGCCGAAGCGTTTTTCGAACTGATACGTGCGGGCAACGTCGATCTTGAGAGACTGGTCATTGTGGAGGGTTGGACGGTTGCACAAGGTCTTGCCGCAATTGTCTCGCATCCCGCCATTGTGGATGATCTCGATATCTCGATCGATCAGCGTGCGGACGGGGTCGCGTGGTTATCCGATGATCAACTCGCTGCGTTAAGCGCGCGCTTCGGGGTGTCAGGCGATAGCCTTGAAGGTTGGTTAGCCCCCGATACGTACCGCTTCGCGGCGGGCAGTACAGCCTCCGATATCGTCGAGTCTGGTATTGGTTTAATGCGAGCGCGTCTCGACAATGCCTGGTCGCTAGGTGATCCGCCTACGGGCATCGACACGCCTTACGCGGCCCTTGTCCTGGCCTCCATTATTGAGAAGGAAACCGGACTCGCCAGCGAGCGGGCGCAGATTGCAGGCGTGTTTGTTCGTCGCCTGGCGCAACCCATGCGTCTGCAGACGGATCCGACCGTGATCTATGGGATCGGCCAGCGTTATGACGGCGATATTCGACGTGCTGACCTGCAGACGCCAACGCCGTATAACACCTACACCATCGATGGCTTGCCACCCACTCCCATTGCCCTACCGGGCGAGGCCGCGCTTCAGTCGGTGATGGCGCCCGCGGACGGCGAAGCGCTGTATTTTGTCGCTTCCGGCAAGGGCGATGGCAGTCATGTTTTTTCGACAACTTTGGAAGAGCATGAACGCGCGGTACAGGCGTATCTCAAAGCACTCAGGCAGCGGCCGCAATGAGACCCACACACGTTAATCGGGGAATGTTTGTCAGCTTCGAAGGCGTTGAAGCGGTCGGCAAGTCGACAGCGATACAGATTGCTGGCGCTATTTTGAAAGACCGTGGCGTTCCGTGGATCAGCACACGCGAGCCCGGTGGTACGCCGCTCGCTGAAGCGCTACGCGAGCTGGTTCTCGGTTCGCATCAAGAGTCGGTAACCGATGTGAGCGAGTTACTCATGATGTTCGCCGCACGGGCTCAAAGCGTCGCTGAAATCATACGGCCAGCGCTTGCGGCGGGGCAGTGGGTACTGTGCGACCGGTTCACCGATGCGACGTTGGCGTATCAGGGAGCGGGACGCGGTTTTGATAGCCACAAGTCGCCGTGCACCCAATCAGCCAGTATCCGGATCCTATCGCTATCAAAACCGCG
>JBCAZB010000178.1:0-5828 GCA_038533315.1 Pseudomonadota bacterium
TACTCTTACCGAAACTCATTGCGCCACGACCACCGGCGCCACCGCCTTGCATCTGCCGCATGAAGTACACCCAGACGGCAATCAGCAGCAGAATCGGGAATGAACTGATAAACAGGTTGACCAGCAGATTTGGTTCTTTCGGCTCCATTTTCTCGAAACGGATACCGCGCTTGTTCAAATCACCGATCAACGCAGATTGGTCGGTTTCCGGGTTGTAAGCAAGGTACAGCTGCCCGTCGCTGGTTTCGTAGCGGACCGACTCGCCCTGCTCGTCAAAAACAACGGTGTCGACAGACCCTTTGTCCACACGCTTCAAAAATTCAGAATATGGCTCTGTTGTCACCTGGCCGAACGTACTTTGCTGAAAGCTGGACACGACGGTCAGCAACACCAGTACGATCGCGATAAAAATCAGTATGTTTTTTGCAGAATCGTTCACAGGAACGCCTCATGTTGCGCCCACGATTGGCATATATCGCGGGACAGTGGTTGAGACAGGCCTTTTACACGCCAGTCTCTTGGAATAAAAACAAAGACTTAAGCAAAAATATGCAGAGTCTTCGATGGCTACGACACTACACTAAGCGATGGTTTCTCGCTAGCACGTAGACCTCAGTACTACTCGGCCGTGAAGCCTTGGGCTTACGGATCTTTACGACCGCAAACTGGCGTCGTAGTTCTCGGACGTAGTCATCAAAGCCTTCGCCCTGGAACACTTTGCAGATGAAGGCACCTTTCGGGGAGATCACTTCATTTGCAAAAGCCAGCGCCAGCTCGGCCAAGTACATCGCTCTTGGCTGATCCACCGCCTTCACTCCTGAGATATTGGGTGCCATGTCGCTCATTACAAGATCAACACGCCGACCAGCCAGATGCTGATTCAGCGTCTCGAGCACTGCATCTTCCCGAAAATCGCCCTGCAGCACCGTCACAGCCGGCAAACTATCGATCGGCAACAGATCGAGCGCGTAGATCTCACACTGTTCGTCCAGTCGCCGCGCAACAAATTGGCTCCAACCACCCGGCGCCGCGCCGAGGTCTACGACCAGCATGTTCTTGCGCAACAGTTTGTCTTTGTCGACGAGCTCGGCCAGCTTGTAAACGGCCCTGGACCGAAAACCCTCCTGTCGCGCTTTCTGCACCCATGGATCGCGCTCTTGTCGGCCTCGCCACGTGCCCGAAGATCGTCGTGGACCACTCATGTGCTGACCCCGCCTGCGAACGTGACGCGCGCCAAGTTTTGACTGATAATCACGGCCCTTCTCCGAACGGAATCAGTGCACTGATGGAATTGACAGAACGACAACGAAAAACACTGCGCGGGCTCGGCCATCCATTGAAGCCGGTGGTCATGATCGCCGACAAAGGCTTGTCGGACAATGTTGCCCATGAGATAGAACAAGCTCTCGCCTTTCATGAGTTAATCAAGATCAGTATCCGCGCTGAACGCAAAGACCGAGATGAGATGATCGGAACAATCAGCCAACGATTCACGGCCACGCTCGTTCAGCGCACTGGCAACATCGCACTGTTCTTCCGCCGTAACGCCGAACGCCCTAAAGTGGTGCTCGGCAGCCGCTGAGCGACCTCACAGCATGGCACCAATCGCTCAGACGTAACGTACCTCGACAATTTCGTAGTCACGATTCCCGGCCGGGGCGGTCACCGTCACCTCATCACCTTCGCTCTTACCGATCAAAGCTCGGGCAATCGGCGAACTGACAGAGATCATCCCCTGCTTAATATCGGCTTCATCATCACCAACGATCTGATATACCGTCGATTGATCGTTCTCCAGATCGAGCAATTCCACTGTCGCACCGAACACGACTTTGCCATTCGCATTCAGCGTTGTGACATCGATGATTTGTGCATTCGATAGCTTTGCTTCGATCTCTTGGATACGACCTTCTGCGAAACTCTGCTGCTCGCGCGCAGCATGATACTCGGCGTTCTCTTTCAGGTCGCCGTGTTCTCGCGCTTCGGCGATCGCTTGAATAATGCGCGGCCGGTCGACGGTCTTGAGTTGCTTCAGCTCCTTTTTCAACTGTTCCGCACCGCGTGCGGTCAATGGCACTTTATTCACTGTCGCTACCTATTTTCTCTGGTGGAGGCAAGGCGCCCGATCAGGCTGCGTTGCGCTTGTGTAAGTCCTGCAAGCAATTGACGTTATCGTCCGTCAGATGCTGCATCGCGACACAGGTTGCCCGAGCCGCCGACAACGTTGTGTAGTAAGTCACTGCGCGAGCGACCGCTTCGCCACGTATCGTCTGCGAGTCACGAATCGCTTTCTTACCCTCGGTGGTATTCACAATAAGGGAGATCTCGCCGTTTTTGATCATGTCGACCAGGTGCGGGCGTCCCTCATTGACCTTGTTGGCTCGTTTGCACGCAATCCCCGCTCGATTCAGCGCAGTCGCCGTGCCGTGTGTCGCCACAATATCAAAACCAAGCGCAATCAGCATCTCTGCGAGTTCTACCGCATCTTCCTTGTCCCGATCTCTGACTGAAATGATCGCCGTACCGCCGCGCGGCAATGTCACACCGGAAGCGAGTTGCGCCTTTGCGTAAGCCTCGCCGAACGTCGTGCCTGTTCCCATCACCTCGCCGGTCGATTTCATTTCTGGACCGAGGATGGGATCCGAATGAGGGAAACGCGTGAATGGGAAGACCGACTCCTTTACGGAGAAAAATTGCGGCACGACCTGTTCGGTCGCCGCCAACTCGCCCAACCTCGCGCCCGCCATCACTTGGGCCGCGATCTTCGCGAGCGGTACACCGGTTGCTTTAGAGACGAACGGCACTGTTCGTGAGGCCCGCGGATTCACTTCCAGCAAATAGACCTCGTCATCCTTAATCGCAAACTGTGTGTTCATCAAACCGACGACATCGAGTGCATGCGCCAACCGCGTCGCTTGATCGATCAACGTGTTTTGTAATTCCGCCGACAAACTTGCCGGGGGCAGTACACAGCCGGAATCACCGCTATGTACGCCGGCTTGCTCAATGTGCTCCATGATCCCCCCGACCAACACCTGCTCGCCGTCGCAGATGATGTCGACATCAACTTCGACCGCCTGATCGAGGAAACCATCCAGCAATACCGGGCTATCGTTGGAGACAGACACCGCCTCGCGCATGTAGCCGCGCAATTCATCGTCGTTGTAGACGATTTCCATCGCGCGCCCGCCGAGCACATAGGAGGGCCTGACAACCAGCGGATAATTCACTTCACCAGCGCGTGCCAGCGCTTCTTCTGTCGTGCGAGCGATGCAGTTGGGCGGCTGCCGCAGCTCGAGATCTTCGATGACTTTTTGAAAACGTTCGCGGTCTTCCGCCAGATCGATCGAGTCAGGGCTCGTGCCAATGATCGGTGCCCCTGCTGCCTGCAATGCGTCGGCAAGCTTGAGCGGCGTTTGCCCGCCGAATTGCACGATCACGCCCACCGGTTTCTCGAGGTCGACGATGCTCATGACGTCCTCGAACGTCAGTGGCTCAAAATAAAGTCGATCCGACGTATCCGGATCGGTTGAAACGGTTTCCGGATTGCAGTTCACCATGATGGTTTCGTAACCCGCCTCACGCAGCGCCAGCGAAGCATGCACACAGCAATAGTCGAACTCGATACCCTGACCAATACGGTTTGGACCACCGCCCAGGATCATGATCTTGTCGCGATCACTCGGGTTGGCTTCGCAATATTCTTCGTAACTCGAATACATGTACGCGGTGTCAGACGAAAACTCTGCGGCGCAGGAGTCGACACGCTTGAAGACCGGTCGTACGCCCGCCGCCAATCGTTTTTCCCGGACCACTTGCTCGGTCAAATCGAGCAACTGCGCAATTCTCGCGTCACCGAACCCGCGTCGTTTCAACTCACGCAGGTTGGCCTTTCTGAAGACATTCTCGCCAAGCTTCAAAATGCCGTTCTCGACGCGGATGAGGTCGAGAATCTGACCGAGGAACCAAGGGTCGATACCCGACATGCGTTGCACGTCCTGCATCGAGAAACCAATTCGAAACGCATCGGCCACCCACAGCAACCGCGTCGCGCTAGGCTTCCTTACCTGCTCCTCTACGATTTCCCGCTGAGTTTCATCGCTGACGTCGGTGGGCATTTGACTGTCGAGGCCCGCCAGGTCGGTCTCCAGACCGCGTAGCGCTTTCTGCAGTGATTCCTGGAATGTCCGGCCGATCGCCATCACCTCACCGACCGACTTCATCGATGTCGTCAGCCGAGAATCGGCGCCAGGAAACTTCTCGAACGTGAAGCGTGGCATTTTAGTGACCACGTAATCGATTGTCGGCTCAAACGATGCCGGCGTCTGTCCGCCCGTAATATCGTTATCGAGCTCGTCCAACGTAAATCCACAAGCAAGCTTGGCCGCCACTTTCGCAATCGGAAAGCCGGTCGCCTTGGATGCCAAAGCCGAGGACCTAGAAACACGCGGGTTCATTTCGATGACGAGCATGCGCCCGTTCTCAGGATTAACGGCGAACTGCACATTGGAGCCACCAGTCTCGACGCCAATTTTCCGCAGCACCGCGAGGGACGCATTTCGCATCCGCTGGTACTCGCGATCCGTTAAGGTCTGTGCCGGGGCGACGGTGATCGAATCGCCGGTATGCACTCCCATCGCGTCGATATTTTCGATCGCACAAATGATGATGCAATTGTCCGCCTTGTCGCGGACGACCTCCATCTCGAATTCCTTCCAGCCGATAATCGACTCTTCGATCAACACCTCGGTCGTGGGCGACATATCCAAACCATTGCTAACAATCGACTCGAATTCTTCCTTGTTGTAAGCAATACCGCCGCCGGTACCTCCCATCGTGAACGACGGCCGGATAATGGCGGGAAAACCGATATCCGCCTGAATCTTCCACGCTTGCTCAAGATCGTGTGCAACATCGGCAACTGGCGACTGCAGACCGATCTCATCCATGGCTTTCTTAAAGCGCTCACGATCCTCCGCCATGTCGATCGCATCGCGAGATGCACCGATCATCTCAACGCCATGTTTCTCGAGTACGCCTTCCCGGACCAGATCGAGGGCGCAGTTCAACGCGGTCTGACCGCCCATTGTTGGCAACAGTGCGTCGGGTTTTTCTTTTTCGATAATCCGCTCGACCGCCGTCCAGTGCACTGGCTCGATATACACGGCATCCGCCATGTCCGGATCGGTCATGATGGTTGCGGGATTAGAGTTGATCAAGATGACACGGAAGCCCTCTTCGCGCAGAGCCTTACACGCTTGGGCGCCGGAGTAATCGAACTCACAGGCCTGGCCAATGATGATCGGCCCCGCGCCGATGATCAGGATACTGTTGATGTCTTCGCGTTTTGGCACGTTGTGTAGACTCCCTGATTACTCTGCTTCGGTGACGGGCTGTTCGGCGATGCCGGCATGATCGACGACCATCTTTGAAAAGGCGTGAAACAGCGGCCGAAGATCCTGTGGACCCGGGCTGGCTTCCGGGTGGCCCTGAAACGAAAATGCCGGCGCGCTGGTGTGGGCGATGCCCTGCAACGTGCCATCGAACAATGACCGGTGCGTCGCTACCAAATGCTCTGGCAGCGACTCTTCATCGACGGCAAAACCGTGGTTTTGGCTGCTGATGTATACGCGGCCACTATCGAGTTCCTGCACCGGATGGTTGGCACCGTGGTGGCCGAATTTCATTTTTTCGGTTTTCGCGCCGCAGGCTAGCGCGAGCAGCTGGTGCCCGAGGCAAATACCGAAGATTGGAATCTTGCGCTCGATCAACGCCTGAATGGCGCTAATTGCATAGCCGCAAGGCTCGGGATCGCCGGGACCATTCGA
>JBCAZB010000179.1:0-5826 GCA_038533315.1 Pseudomonadota bacterium
GTACGAGTGGGTTGCGCGTCCGCCAGCCTCGATATTTGCTAGCCTCGGCTACCAATGCGTTATGCAAGTGTGCAAACCGCTCCTGTTGTCCAATCAGACCCAATAGCGCTGTCAGTTGGTTCTCACTCGGGCATTGCTGGTGCCAGCCGAAGGCACGCGCGGCGATATCTGTGGCGTCCAGTGGAAACGATTCGCCGTGCCAGGTTGCGAGCCCATGAGCAATGGTTAGCTCAAACGCATAGCGTGCATCGAGATTGGACAGCGCGACATCTTCAAAGCACTTTGCCAGTGACTCCTCTGTGGCCTGTCCATGCTCTGCTCGGGCCAAAAATCGACCAGCGAGTTCCAACGCCTGATCAATCGCCTGTTGCGCCGGATGCGCGTTCGCATCGGACGAAGTCTCAGTCGCTATTTGATGCGCCTCATTATCGAGCGCTACTTGGTGACTCGCGTTCGCGTGCATCGATGCCTGCGAGTCGGTGTCCTCGGGCTCAGAGCGGCGGAGGTCGTACCCATCTACGCTGACGACATCGAGTGTGATTGGGGGAGCTATCGGGGAATGCGGTTGCGACGGCTCAGAACGGCGCTGTTGTGTATGCTTCGCGTACCGGATCGCTGCGTCGAACGCAGCTCGCAGCGCCTGATAGCCAGCAGGATCCGCGTCGGGTCGAGTGACCTTTAGTTTAGCCGCATAAGCGCGTTTAATCGCTTTTTGGTCGTGCGTCTGAGCGACGCCGAGAATTCCCCAAATGTTCATCAGCATTCGCTGTCGTCAGGAATTGGCTGATGACAGTGTTAGTCCCGTTCTTTTGTTTGTTGTGCTGTGCTCTCGCGCACGGCTGCGCGATCTTTGCCTTGATTCTAGTTGTGTTCTCTCTGGCTTGCCAATGGTGTTGCGCCAAAGCGTCTTTTCCTGACGACAATTGGTGGTACGCACTGTACGTCGTCTGGAAATGGTTGACTTGGAAGCGGGGAGGTCGGAGGCGCGGTCTCTTGTTGACGCGCGACTCACGAACTTCGTTGCAAAAAGTTACTGCAACGAGGACTGGGCCAGGAAATGGCTTCGCTGAACAGATCAATAGCCGGCAGCGTATACTTCTAACCTGACCGACCAGCCCAAAAAAGCCCGCTGAGCGGGCTTCTTCGTTAACAGCAGCAGCTGTCTTTACAGCATGCGCAGGACTTTTCCTCGCAGCATTTCTTGTCGACGCATTCGCAATCGCATTTTTTCTCAGTCATGTTGGTTACCTTTGTAGACTAGCCCTCGATCTGGTCTGCCAGTGTTCGTAGGCGTGCTGCTACGGCGGTCCGGTTGAGCGAATACTTGCGCTCTCGACCGTCTTTCCTCATTTGTACGACGCCTTCCTGCTCAAGGATCTTCAGGTGTCGCGACACAACAGAGGCATCAATGCTACAGCAGTCGCACAGGCACATTGCATTCTGCGGTTCTTCGCAACTGCAAAGCTCGTATACCAGCGACAGCCGGTTGTACTCGCCCAGTGCTTTCAGTAGCGCTGCTAGCTCGTTGACTTCACTTGCATCCATCGCGATTATATTTACTTATTTGTGCAAATAAGTCAATACGAATTTGACGACAGAGAATGCTGCTGGCTTCAATCTTAGCCAACTTCCTTTTGTGCTTGCTCGAACCAGCTGATGACCGCCGCCAAGTACTGATCGCCGTAGAGTTGCCGGAAGCGGCGAGTTTCCTGCGCTTGCTCGTCTTTCCACACTTTCAGTCTCTGCTCAATGAATGCTGGGCTCAGCTCAAGACCGCACTCGACCGTAATGCAGTGACGCCATTGCTCATAGTTGAGTGGAATTGGTCCGTCCATCATAGTGGTCTACCTCCTACAAATACTGTATCCGACTTTGTCCCAGTTCAAAAATCCGTGGGAGCAGGCGGTGCTTCCACAGCCGGGATTGGGTTGTTTTCCAGTTCTTTCAGCAGGTGCCGCACGGCCTCTTCCAGTGTCGGGTCCTGACCGGCCGCGACTAACTCGGGTCGATCGACAACCTCGATGTCCGGCGCCACACCCTCGTTTTCAACAGCCCACTCGTTGTCGGTGTCCATGAATCGGAACGTGGACGCGAGAATACTCCCGCCGTCGACGAGTGACGGATTACCTGAGATGCCAATCAAACCACCCCAGGTCCGCGTGCCGATTAAGGGTCCAAGACCCAGTTTCCTAAAATAGTATGGGAACGCATCGCCACCCGATGACGAGTAACCGTTGATTAGCGTCGCCTTGGGGCCGGTATGGGAAAAAGCAGGCGTTGCTTGAGGCTCGAGCCCGCGGCGTTTCCAATAGTTCAGCGGCCGACGCGATACGATCTCGATCATCCTGTCAGGAATGAACCCGCCACCGTTATAGCGCGCGTCGATGATCAATGCTTCCTTGTTCATTTGAGGCAAGAAGCGCTTGAAAAGTTCACGGTTTCCAGCCACTGCTGTGTTGGGCAAATGAACGTAGCCAATGCGTCCACCCGACAGCGCTTCGACGCGACGCGCTCGATCATTGACCCAGTCGAGATAACGAAGCGATGTCTCAGAGGTGATGGTCTTGACCATGACCTCACGTTGACCACGTGTCGTTGGTCGGTCGTTAACAGTCAGAGTCACCACATCGCCGCCGGTATTCTCAAGCAACTGATAGAAGTTCTGCGCACTCGCCGTCGAGACTCCGTTGATCGCCAGAATGTAGTCGCCTTCGGCGACATCGACGCCGGGCGCTGCCAATGGCGAATAGAACTCGGAATGCCAAGTTTCACCATCAAGAATTTTGGTGATGCGGTAGGCGTCGCCTTCGCGTTCGACCTCGGCACCCAACAAGCCACCCGCGTGACGTTCGACAGACGGCTGATCGCCGCTGTTCACGTAGATGTGGCCCGCGTTCATTTCGCCAGCGATCTCTCCGAAGATGTAGTCGAGATCGGCACGATGAGCCACGTGTTCGACCAGTGGCGCATACTTGGCGCGAATCGCGTCCCAGTCTTGTCCGTGCATGTTCGGGTCGTAGAACCAGTCACGAAGAATACGCCACGCATCGACATACATTTGTTGCCACTCGACAGTCGGGTCGACGATGACCTGCATGTCGCTGAGATCCAGATGCCCCTTCTTCGCATCTTGCTTGGGCGCCAGTTTTGTAACACCAAACTTGCCACCTGCGGAGAACAGCAGTTGCTTTCCATCGGCAGAGATATCAACCACACTCGCGTTCTCCAACACGACGCTCGCCTCTTCTTTCTCGAGATCGAATAGGACGATGTTTGAGCCGGTGTCTGTGGCTTCGACATACACGGGCCCTTTACCAGTCGCTGTCAGTTCGCCATAGTTGCCGCCACTATCCTGCAGCGCGACGGTGCGGCTTTCGATGCCTGCAAAGTCGATACGAATTCGCTTTGGCCCTTCTCCTTTCTCGTCTTTGTCGTCATCTGCGTCACCGCTGGCGACTTCATCGCTCTTCGGCAAGAGCAATGCGGGCGCATCGGTCGTCAACTGGGCGGCGTAGACGCGCGTCGAGTTCGTCACCATGTAGTTGAATTCGATGGAGCTGAAAGACAGATCCTGATCGCGTGACGAGAGAAAATACAGATAGCGACCTTTTGGATCGAATACCGGACTGCGTTCGTCTGTCATTGACGAGGTGACTTGCTGCGGTTCGTCGCCATTGGCAGCGGCTATCCAGACACTGCCGATGCCGAGGTCGTTATTTTTCACGTAGGCGACAAATCGACTATCCGGTGACCAGCTGTAATCGCTGATATCGTTGTGGACGGAGCCATCGAGCTCACGTACACGACCGCTTTTGAGGTCAACCAGATTCAAGGGCTGATTTTTGTCACCGAAGATAAGCTGCTTGGAGTCTGGCGACCAGACGGGTGCAAAACGCCAAATATTGCCGTTATCCGTGACCTGCCGCGCGCCGCCACTGCCCACAGGGCGCACCCAGATTTCGTATTCACCGCTCGCGTCCGACAAAAAGGCGATTTGCTTGCCATCGGGTGACCAGCTTGCGGCGACTTCGCGCGATGTGGGTGTGCGCGACAAATTACGCGTCGGGCCGTCTTTGGCTGGTACGCTGAACAATTCGCCGCGTGCCGTGAACAATACTCGCTTGCCCGTAGGGGACAATGAGGCGTAGTCGACGAAGCCTGAAGCATCAACGACCTTCGGCAGCGTGGCTGGTTTGTCTTCGTTGATGCTAATCGACAGGCGCGTGGACTCGTCCGTGCCGGGCGCGTAGCGGTACAGCCAACCGCCGTTCTCATACACGATCGCTTCCGGTCCGGCGCTGGGCCACAGTACATCGAAGTCTTCGTGATCGGTGACGGCCTCCGAACCACTCTCGCTGTAGCGATACAGGTTGAGTGTGTAGTTGCGATCCGACGCGAAGTAGATATCGTCACCTACCCAGACCGGCTGATTGTCGGTGGCCGGATCGCGCGTCAGCTGCTTGGAGGTATTGTTAGCGAGATCGTAGGTCCAGATGTCCTGCGCTCTGCCGCCGCGATAGCGCTTCCACGTCCTGAACTCGCGGTCGATGGGTGTGTAGACCAGTGTCTGGCCATCGGGTGACAACATACCGCCACCGCCCTCTGGGACTTGCAATGGGGTTTCGTCGCCGCCATCGACGGGCACTTGATAGTAGCGACCCATCCGCACGCCCCATGGCAGACGATTGGCGCGCACCAACACGTGTTCTCCGTCGCGTGTCCAGTCGAGCACCCGGTAGTCGGTGCCACCACGAGGCGGCATGCTGCCGACATCGTTATACCAAGTCAGCTGCTTCGGACGACCGCCGGCAGTCGGGATGACATACACCTGCCGCGTTCCATTGTATTCAGCGGAATACGCGACCATTGAGCCGTCGGGTGAGAATTTCGGGTAGAGCTCGAGCCCGTCGTGTGAGGTCAGACGCCGTGCGGTGCCACCTGCGGTGTTGGCGACATAAATATCGCCGCCGTAGACAAACACGACCTGATCGCGATGGATATCCGGGTAGCGGAGTAACCGAGTATCGTCAGCTATCGCGGCGTCGACGGCGCCCAGTAAGAATAGAATGGTCAAAAAGCGGGCAGCGAGCATGCGAACACTCCAGTGCAAGGCGGCCCAGTAGTGTAACGCGCAAAAAAAATCCGGGCGACCGCAAAACGGTGCCCGGATTTGTCTTGTTGGCGAGCTGGATCGCTACGGGATCGGCAGATAGCCGCCAGGTACACCTTTCGTCAGCACGCTGACCGCGTCGTGCGGGTGCAGGCTTTCCATGTGCTCAACGCGCACCCAGAAATCGGTGAAGCGGGTGTCGCTGTTCAGTGCTTTTTGCACGCGACGACCAGCGTCCTCGCAGAACATCAGGTTAGCGGCGTTGCGGCGCGCGAACTCTTGTTCATCTTCACGTTTCACTGCCGTTTGTACCGGTGTCTGCAGCGTGTCTTCGATCTGGTTGATCAGTTCGAGGATTGGGAACTCGCGTGTGCCGGGCTCCATGCGCGCAAGAATGTGCACTTCGCTGCGTTGCGAATGCGGTGTCGCGTTAATGCCTTCCTCGGTGCCGAGCCAGGCTTTGACATCGTCTGCCGAGACGGTCGACTTGCCGGCGAAGTCTTTCGCAAACTGTTCCTGGATGAGCTGGCGCGCTAACGCAGCGGAGCACGGGCAGGTGGAGGAGTATCGCACTGTGACGCCGAGTTCCAAATGCAGCTCGCCGTCAATGAAGCTGCCTTTCAATTTGACTGGGTAGCTGTTCCAGCCGGCGTTATCGGATAGCAGGCCAAGGGCATCCACATGTCGCGCTTGTATCTGCTGCTCGACCGAATGGC
>JBCAZB010000180.1:0-5816 GCA_038533315.1 Pseudomonadota bacterium
GTGCGCAGTCGTTTGACCAGCGCTTCGTCGACAAACGGTATGCAGGGCAGCAGGATCAATTCGTAGCCTTCCAGCGCGGCGTCGGTCGGCAGAATATCGATGTTAAGGCCCAGCGAACGCGCAGCGCTGTAGTACTCGAAGGCACAGCGCAGGGCGCTGTAGTCGGCCTGGTGCGGCTGGATGTCGGTGAGCCAGCAAGCCTCATAGTCGAATAGTAAGGCGACCGGCGCTTGCTGCGTAGACTGGGCGGATAGCTTTGCTAACCCCTGCGCGACCTGTGCCGCTTCTTTGCCACCGGTCGACTGTGCGGCATCACTCAGCAACAACCCCGCATGCATTTGTTCCTGCGCGAACGGTGCCTGACGCCAGCGAAACCACGAGACAAACTCTGCGCCGTGAGCCAGGGCCTCGAGGCTCCACAGGTGCACCATTCCGGGCAACGGTTCCGCGTTGTTAGGTGCCCAGTTCACAGCGCCAGGCTGTTGCTCCATGACCGCAAAGCGGCCACGCCCGACACCGCGGTAAAGGTCGTGGTGGAAGGCGGCCCAATCCGGGTGACCGGTGCGTCTAAAGCGTTGCTTGGTCTCTTCGTCGAACCAGCCCTGATCAAGAAACCCAAGCGGGTAGCTATCCCACGTAGCGATATCCAGCGCCTGCATGACCGGGTAATGATCGAAGTCGACGAAATCGCCCATGAAATTGTGGGATAGCCAAACATCAGAGCGCGAAAGGTCGCGCAATATAGCTGCCTGCTCGTCGCTAAACGCGCGCACCTGATCCGATGAGAAGCGTCTGAACGCGAGACGATGCGCCGGATTCGTCTCCGTAACCGCGAGCGGCAGCCCAATATCGCGAAAGTGCGAATACTCCTGGCTCCAAAAGACATTGCCCCAGGCCGCATTGAGTGCATCGATGGTCTGATAGCGCGCCTGCAGCCAGTGGTGGAACGCGTGTAACGCCTGCTCCGAATAGCATAGCGTCGTGTCGTGGCAGCCATATTCGTTGTCGAGCTGCCAGCCAACCAGCGCAGGATGCTGACCGTAGCGTTCCGCCAGTAGCTTGGTGATTCGCCGGCTATGCTCTCGGTAGACTTCGCTTGAAAAACTGTAGTGTCGTCGCGACCCGAACTGACGTACCTGACCATCTGCGCCAACAGGCAAGATATCCGGGTGCGCTTTGACAAGCCAAATGGGCGGGCAGGCCGTAGGCGTGCCGAGTACGATGCCTAAACCTTCCGCCGCCAGTGTGTCGATCGCGCGATCCAGCCATTCCCATTCGAATTGCCCATGCGCGGGCTCGATTCTCGACCACGCGAACTCGCCGATGCGCACTAGCGAGATACCCTGCGCCACCATCTGTCGGGCATCTGTTTGCCAGCGCGAGCTCGGCCAATGCTCCGGGTAATAACAGACCCCTAGCTGACGACTTGCCATCAGCCGTCGACCGCTTCCAGCAACCAGCAAACCGCGCTGTCAGCTTGCATCAGCGGTGGTTGAAATCCGGTTTGTGCGAGGCTATCACCGCGCATCGATACGATGTTGGTTTGCACGAATGTCTCCGGGTCCACGCGGGATACCCGATAGCTTAATTCAGGCTGCAGTCCGGTGCAGCGAATCGGTGCGAGGACAGCTTGTTCCGGTGTATCGAGCAGTGCGGCAATGATCAGCGCGCGCCGCCGATCATCCGAGACCTCACGACGAACGATCAGGTGCTGTTCCGGGTGGGCCATGAACGACGTCTCGCCCGCGTGCAGCCAGTCGCGATGGGACTTGTACCAGTCGCTGGCCGACTTTAGAACCGCGATGTCCTGGTCGCTCAGTCCGCTCTTGTTTGGTTCCACCCCGAAATGCCCAACGAGTGCATTCGCAATCCGGAATGCCATCGAGTGTTGGCGTCCGGTTGTGTCGCTGTGCTGACTGCCAACGTGTGCGCCCATCACTTCCGGGGGAAAGAACAGGCTGAAACCATGCTGGATCCGTTGCCGGTCATGCGGGTCGTGATTATCTGACGTCCAGATACGATCGCCGTGAGATAGGGCGCCAAAATCTGCGCGGGCCCCGCCCGAGGAGCAGACTTCGATTTCTACTTCCGGATGTGCAGTACGCACGGCCGCCAGCAATCGATACACAGCTCGAGTGATCTTCTCGCTACCCTGACGATGATTAACGATAGCGTGGGTTAGATCGCGGTTCATGTCCCATTTGAGGTAGCCGAGTTGGTAGCGACGAATAACATTCAGGATATGTCCCAGCAGGAAGTCGAACACTTCGGGCAAGCAGAGGTTCAACACATACTGATTGCGCCCCAGCGGTTGCTCGCGATTCGGGTCGCCTAGTACCCACTCGGGATGCTCACGGAATGTATCGCTATCGGCATTGATCATTTCCGGTTCTATCCAAAGCCCAGGCTGCATACCCGCTTTGCGGACAGCATCGAATATTGGCTCTAGCCCATTGGGATACTTCGCGGTGTCAACCGACCAGTTGCCTAGGCCGGCAGTATCGTCATTACGGCATTCGAACCAACCGTCATCTAGGATAAACCGCTCCGCGCCCATCGCCTTGGCTTCTTTCACCAGCGCCAGCGTCTTCGCTTCGCTGTGGTCGAAGTAGCAGGCTTCCCAAGTGTTGTAATGCACGAGTCTCGGCGTCTCTTGTTGGCTGGCTGTCAGCACGTGATGCCTGACGAATCGGTGCATCGCCTGCATGCAAGCGTTGTAACCGTCGTCGCTGCGTGCGAAGTGGGCGACGGGCGCTTGCCATGCATCGCCAGGTGCCAACACGGTTTCACCGGGCGACAGCAAAACACCCAGCTGTGCCAATGGCAGGCCATCGCGCGCGCGCGCCACCATCACCCGATGGTTGCCGCTCCAGGCTAGATGCATTGCCACCACATCACCCTGTTCCGCGCTAAAGCTCTGGCTGCCGGTCACCATGCCGGGAAAACTGGCATGCGATGTGCGCCCCATGCGGTTACACCGCACGAGCGCATCATGGCCAATGGGCACACGCTGTAAGCGGAATTCCTGCGCCCAGCGACCGGTCATCGACCAGGTTTCGCAGTGGCTTGCCGGCAACGGTAAGACGGCGCTGGCGAACCAATCGACGTGAAGATCGTCGTGTCCTTCGTTCTGGATACTATTGCGGAAGCTCAACACGCCGGAGTGAGGATCGAGCGCCAGTGTCAGCGCGACGCTGAATTCAGCGGCCTGCTCGCTGCATGTGAATTCGATCTGATAGGCGGTTTGTTTAACCGACGCGATCTGCAGCTGGCTGATCGAGTGTGCGCCGTTACGATGCACGACGATACCGGGATGACCCGAAAAGCCCGTGCCGCCTTCTGGCAGTAATGTCAGTGCTTCCGCGATATCCAGTGATCCGGGGACAGCGGGCCGCTCGAGCGCCTTGGCTAATGCGTCGAGTGGTTCATCGTCCGCGAGTCGCTTGCCCCAATAGAGCATGCGTGGCATGCCGCGGTCGGCCGTGATCAGACAGGTTGTAGCAGCACTGTCTATACGCCAGTGCTGCGCTTTGGAAATTGTAGTGTTCCCCATTGCACGATGCCTTTTTCGGTGCTGTTCCCCCACAGTCGCCAGCATGATTTGGTGTTGCAAACCGAGGCCGACGTCCAGCCGCCCAACTATAATCCAGCCCTGCACTCAGGCCAAAAAACTGAGCACTTTTTGGTAATGCATGTGTTTTTTGGTAGTGATTTTGACGCTTCGAACGTGCGCTGGGCGATGCTATGATTGCGACGGCCCAGCCCGGTGCGTGCGCGCCAGGCTTCACGCCAGAATCTAGCCTCTTTCCAGCCAGGGAGTATCGCTGCCGATGACATCGCCGTTACGGGAAACCAACCTGCGCAAGCTGAATGGTGGACACTTCACAGTCTTTGTCGCTGGTGCCGGTATCAACGGCGCCGTTAGCGCTGCGGCGCTGGCCGCACGTGGTGTGAATACCGCGATTGTGGATGCTGGCGACTTTGCGGGCGAGACCAGTTCGCAATCTTCCAATTTGGCCTGGGGTGGTATCAAGTATCTAGAGAATCGTGAGTTTGGTTTGGTCTGGAACCTGTGTGCGAGTCGCAATCGACTCATGCGAGCGTATCCGTCGACCGTCAAGGAAGCGCGCTTTCTGGCCGCCGTACCAAAAGGGTTTCGTTGGCCGCGTTTCATGCTCTATGCCGGCGCGCTGGTCTATTGGTTGTTTGGTCGCTTCGCGACGCGTGCCCCCAGTTATCTATCGCTGGCAAACCTGATTCGACGTGAGCCCGTACTGCGCGCAGACGCGACCACCGGTGGCATGGAGTACAGCGACTGCTATCTGTATGACAACGACGCACGCTTCGTTTTCAACTTTGTGCGCGATGCCATGGACAGTGGTGCTGTCGCGGCCAACTATGTGCGCGTGACAGATGCTGATCGCGTCGATGGTATCTGGCAGATCGATTTGCGCAATGAAGAGACCGGCGAGACCTTTCGCTGCACATCAGACGTTTTCGTCAATGCGTGCGGTCCTGAAGTGGATAGTCTGAATCAACTCAGTGAACAGTCGACCCAGCATCACCATGTGTTTTCCAAAGGTATTCACCTGATCGTTGACCGGGTCACAGAGACAAAACGTATTTTGACGTCGTTTGCCAGCGACGGCAGGTTGTATTTTGCCATTCCGATGGGTAACCGGACTTGCATCGGAACGACGGATACACGCGTAGAAAGCTGGGAAACCGCTGTGACTGAAGACGATAGGCAATTCGTTCTCGACAACGCCAATCATTTATTGAATCTGGCCGAGCCGCTCACGCGGGATGACATCATCTCAGAGCGCTGCGGTGTGCGGCCGTTGGTGGTGGCGTCGGGCGATGCGACGGGCGACTGGCTGGAGTTATCGCGCAAACATGCGATAGATGTCGACAGTGCACGTGCGCATCTGAGTATCTTCGGCGGCAAACTGACAGATTGCCTGAACGTTGGCGATGAGGTGTGTGAGCGGGTCGCAGAACTCGGGGTCGATTTGACGCACGCTGAGGGAGATTGGTACGGAGAGGCCGGCGATGAAGCGCGTCGCGAATTCATGCGTCAGGCCGCTCTCATGAAACTCGATGCGTTCACACACCCTAATTCGACAGAGCCGCTGACCGAACGGTTCTGGCGTCGCTATGGTGCGAACGCGATTGGGATGCTGGAGCGAATTCGCGAGAATCCCGAGCGCGCTGAACCGTTGATGAACAATACCGACTACCTGCGTTGCGAGGTGGAGTACACTGGTCGCCGGGAGATGGTGACACGTCTTGAGGATTTTCTGCGCCGTCGCTCCAAGATCACGATGGTCGTGCGCGAAGAGGAGATCATCAACGCACCCGGGCTACATGAAGCCTGTCGGTTGCTGTTCGGTGAGCGCGCGTCAGAGAAGCTTCAGGAATACATTGATCGCCATACGTCGCTGGAAATCGATGCCAAAGGTATTATCGGCGATGCAACGCAAACAGGAACTGGTTGAATGAGTACAGAAAAAGATTTTGATGTGATTGTCTACGGCGCGAGCGGTTTCACCGGTCGATTGGTCGCGGAGTACCTGCAGCAGCGTTATGGTGATGATGACACCGTGCGCTGGGCGATGGCCGGCCGCAATGCCGACAAGCTGGCAGCAGTGCGCGATGAGATGGGTATCTCGGCCGATGTGCCTCTGATCGTTGCAGATGGCAGTGACGAAGCGTCGCTACAGGCCATGGTGGCGCGCGGTAAGGCGATTATCACCACGGTTGGTCCGTATCAGATGTACGGCAACGAGTTGCTGGCTGTATGCGCCAAGACTGGC
>JBCAZB010000181.1:0-5812 GCA_038533315.1 Pseudomonadota bacterium
ATCGGCATCTAGGTGGATTCGCAGCCAGCGATCCGTTTTGACGATATGCGCTTCGCTGGTACATCGGGAGCTATCAGCATCTACTTGGATTCGCAGCCAGCGATCCATTTTTTCTCGCTCAATGAGATTCGCTCGAAAAAAGGCTCCCTGACTGCTATCACGCTCTCAGTCCACGATGAGCGGCCCGACATCCGGGAGTGGCTTGAGAGCGAGTGATTTCGAGCGAGCAAGACGGCTCACGGATGTACCACGACTCAACCCGCCAAAAGACGCCATCGCTGACTGTGATTCGAAGCCGAATATGATGGCCGGTCGCTCACGGATGTACCACCAACCAGCACCTGGGAAAAAATGGATAGCTGCCTGTTAGACAGTCGTGGGGCAATACCAACACGCCGCGACGCACGGGAAGAAAGGGGTTGGAGTTAGCGCGTCTTGTAACGCTTGCGCATGATCGCGACAGACCGTCGCAGAATGCGCTTCAAGACCTTCTGGTCGACAGCATCGAAATCCTTCAGATACAGGCACGATTTGCCGAGCTTATGTGGCCCGAGCGCTTTGAGCTCATCTCCGAATTCTGAAAAACCGGGCATGACGTAGACCGTAAGATTCTGCGCTCTTGAAGAAAAACCGGTGAGTACCGCTTCACCTTCTCGCCCGGACTCGTAGCGATACTCATAACTGCCGTAGCCGACAATGGTCTTACCCCACATCACAGGCGGCCGGCGTGTGATCTCCTGCAGGATGACATCCAGTTCACGCGCCTGACGCTGACGCTTCGCATCCTTGATCGATGCCAGATAGGTCTCGACCGAGGCATCCGTCGCTACTGTCTTGTTGTTTGCTTTTGCCATGATGACTTGCTCCCCCCGGCTACCGGAAGTAACTCCAGCAGTAGGACAATGACAGCCGCAATGACGGATTTCACAAGCGCCCCCACCCAGAAAGGCTGCACGCCGTTAAACCAGGCAGCTGTGATGCCGACGCTGACGCTCAGCAGACCGCCCCCGATCAACAGGATCAGCGCGTGCGCCAACAACATCCATAACAGCAGGCGCCAGCGCGGGCGACGCAGTCGACCAGTATCCGCGAGATAGCCGATTAACGCCGCAGCAAACCAGAACGCCAACAAATAGCCACCGCTCGGTCCAAACAACACGCCAGCACCGGAACGACCGTCGGCAAATACCGATAAGCCAACGATACCCGCAAGCAGGTACAAGAGGATGGTGATGCTGGCGCCATTGAAACCGAGCAGGGCGCCCGACAACAGCACCACGATCGTCTGGGCTGTCTGCGGCAAGGACGTGCCGGGCAACGGGAAGCTGAGATTGGCGGCTATCGCAAGCGCGGCCGCACAGAGCAAGGCACCTATCCATTCGCCCCTGGTCATAGGAGCTGCTCTTGACTCATTAAGCGCTGAGAGTGAAGAAACACAGCTTGTTGCCGTCCAGATCACGCCAATAGGCAGCATAGAAGCCGCCTTCGCCACGAGGGCCCGGCGCACCTTCGTCGCTGCCACCGAGCGCCAGTGCTTTGGCGTGCGCCTCATCCACCAACGCCGTGCTCTCGAGCATGACGGCGACCATCGTGCCGTTGCCGGCTGTTGCTGGCTTGCCGTCGAATGGCGCGATGATACTGAGCCAGGGTTCTGTCGGCGACTTGCCCCAGGCTATGAAACTGCCGTCCTGCATTTGCCGCTTAGCACCGAGCATACCCAGCAATTCATCGTAAAATGCTGCACTGTCATCAAAGCGGTTCGTACCGAGCGTGACATAGCCGATCATGATGTTCCCCTATGGATGTCCCGTGCGCACTATAGCCCATGCCGCACCACACCCAAAGCGCCGTTATGCAGGGGCCGCTTGGTCATCGCGTCTTTGCTGCAGTCAATCGCAGCATAATCATTAAAGTGCAGCAAAATTCCAGACCATTGAGAAGACGATTTTGCTATAACCATATGTTTTTAAAAGCACTGCAACGGAAGAGCGTGATGCGTTCGATTTTCTTGCAACATAGCAGAATACGTTGCCTGTTCATTGGAATGCTGCACCTAAAGTCGGTAAAGCCGCCAACCAACGACGACGCTTCTCAGCGAGCGGCATGCTGGCAAATGCGGGGCTCGTCGACGGCAACGTGATGTGTGACAGCTCTTGCGCGGGCAGTGCCTGCTGGTCGATGACATGCCGAGCAAATAACTGACTCGCTTTCGCGCCGTTGTAGAGCACGGTGCTGATAGTCGGATTTGCAGTCAGCAGCATGGCGAAATCGTTGGGCACAATACTGTCGGCTTGAATCGCGCTATCAAGACTGCCAGGCCGGACGCAGGACGCCAGTACGTCCCAAACGATCACCGGCGCAGTCGACAGCCTAGCGCAACGCTCTTGATAGCTGAGTGATGGTGGCCAATCCAGCCAGGCCGTCATAATCGGCCAGAATGCATTGCGTGGATGCGCGTAGTAGGCGGACTCGGCCAGCGAGCGTTGGCCCGGCATTGTACCCAGAATCAAATGAGTCGCCTTTTTGCCGACAATCGGCGCAAAACCCTTCGCTTTTTCAGACATTGGCGTACTTTGCTTGTGTCGTCCTTTGTTCGAGCCGCTAAAGTTGTGACCGTCTCCGCCGCTACCAACACAAGATTCCAAGGTCACGCACCGAAGTCGTGACCGCAATGGTCGCATGGAGGAGAGCGCCTTGCAGTCAACATCCGCCCAACTGGGCCGTTACGAAGTACAAAGAACCATCGGCAGAGGCTCGCAAGGGCGCGTCTATCTGGCACGCGATCCGAAGCTGCAACGCGACGTCGCGATCAAAGTGCTGACGACCGACAAAGCGGAGTTCAAGCTGACCGACGAAAACGGGACCCCGCTCGAGGCACTGACAGCGAGCCGAGTTAAGCACGCCAATATCATTCCGATTCACGATATCGGCGACAGCGAACATGGCCCTTTCCTGGTATTCGGCTTTGTTGAAGGCAAGACGTTGTCGCTCGAACTGTCGAACCGCAAGCGCTATGAGCTCCGCGAGGCCATCCCGCTAATGGCGACTATCCTCGACGCTATGAAATCGGCGCATAGCGCCGGCGTGCTGCATCTGGACCTGAGTCCGCGCAACATCATGATCAACGCTGACGGGGCACCACAGATCATGGACTTTGGCTTATCGCAATTTGTGGATTTTAGACGCACGGATCTGACGCTTGCCACCGGCACCCTGCGCTACATGGCGCCTGAGCACTTTCTTCGCCAGCAGCTCGGCCCGTTCACCGACGTCTTCGCGCTCGGATCCACATTCTACGAAATGCTGGTCGGCGAGCGTGCCATTCAGGGCAGCAGTGTCGAAGACATGCAACGCACCATCGCCAACGGTGATATCGATCTCGACAAACTCAAACCACTGCCACACGCAGAAGACTTACAGCGCTTTTTCAAGGGTGCTTTTGCGGTCGACCCCAACAGTCGTTACGCGGATGCTGGTGTCATGTTCAAAGCATTTCAGACCATGATTACTGCGGTCGGGCTGGCCGATGCGATGCGCAGCGACGAGGGCGGACACAGTACAGTTGATTTTCTGATTCGGCGTATGCAACGCAAAAAGGACTTTCCCGCGATCTCCAGCACACTGACGGAGATCAATCGACTGACCAGTGACGAAAATGTCGCGCCAGCCGACGCGCTGGCCAATGTGATTCTGCGCGACATGTCATTGACGAGCAAATTGTTGAAGATGGCCAACTCAGGCTTCTACGGTGTACGCGCGGCCGAGGTCACCAGCATCTCGCAGGCGGTCGTTCTGCTCGGTATCCCGCAGGTACGCATGATCAGCTCGAGTCTGATTCTCTTCGGAAACATGAAAAGCGACTCTTCCATTCTAAAAGACTCGATGACCCGGTCTTTCTTCGCCGGGTTGCTGGCGCGTCACCTCGCCAAGCGCGAGAAACTGCGCAATGACGAAGAAGCGTTTATTGCTGGTATGTGCCAGAACCTGGGTGAAAACCTCGTGATCTACTATTTTGGCGAGGAGCACGAGGACATCGAGGCGCTGCGGGAGCAAAAAGGTATCGCCAAACAAGCTGCGGCAAGCGAAATCCTCGGCGTACCTTACGCGTCGCTTGGCGCAAAGGTCGCGGAGATCTGGAGCTTGCCAAGCATTATCGCGGATGCCATCCGCGGTGTGGACGCCGGGCCGGTTCAAGCGCCAGCAGACGACGAAGAGAAAGCGCGCCAGATCGCAGTTTTGACCAATCAACTCTGCGACATCTTTGTTGCTGTATCCGCAGACGAGGTCACAGACACCCTCGATCAGGTGGCTGCTCGGTTCGCGAGTACGATCGCCCTTGACCCGGTTTACCTCTTTAATCTGTTTTCGGCCGCCTTCGAGAAATTGGAAATGTTCGCACCGGTGTTTGAGATCAACGTCGGCCAAAGTGAATTCTGCGGCGCAGTTTCTGCCTGGCTCCGGCGGCGAGAACCACAGGTCGCGCAACTCATCGAGGCAGCGGAACAGGCCGCAGCGACCGGCTGACATAGCATTCACGCTACGGCTGGCTTACCCTTCGAACGAACGTCAGTTCTGAAGGGGAGTCAGACGAATGAACGATACGGCGAATGCAACGGCACAGCGGGGCGTGCTCGCGTGGATTGAGCGCACTGGTAACCGCTTGCCGGATCCGGTATTTATTTTCTTCTGGCTGATCGGCGTGTTGGTTGTCATCAGTATCGCTGCGGCAGCCGCTGGCCTTTCTGCACCCCACCCCACTCGCCTCGATGCGAACGGGCAGGCCGTTATCATCAGTGCACAAAGCCTGCTGAGCGCCGAGAATATCCAGCGACTCTGGGTGGATATGCCAAAGACGTTCACTCATTTCCATCCGCTCGGTTATGTACTGGTAGTCATGCTGGGCGCCGGCATCGCTGAGCGTGCAGGACTGTTTGGTACCGCCATGCGGGGCGCTGTGCGGAATGCGCCAAAGTTTTTGCTGACGCCGATGGTCGCGCTGGTCGCGATGGTCGGTAACCTGGCCGCCGACGCAGCCTATGTCGTACTGATTCCGCTGGCCGGCGTGCTGTATGCCGCAGCAGGCCGACATCCGGTTGCCGGTATTGCGGCCGCGTTTGCTGGCGTTTCGGGTGGCTTCTCCGCCAACCTGTTTCCCGGTCAGCTCGACGCACTGCTGTTCGGCATCACACAAGAGGCCGCTGAGACACTGGTGCCCGGATGGGAACCAAATATCGCCGGTAACTGGTATTTCATTGCGGCGATGACGTTCGTTTTTCTGCCGGTCATCTGGTACGTCACCGACCGCATTATCGAGCCACGCCTCGGCAGTTTCAGGGCGGAAGGCGACCTCGCCACGATCAGCAGCGACGAGGACAAACCACTCGAACCGGGCGAACGCAAAGGCTTGGTCTTCGCAGGCATAGCCGCCATCGCCGTCATTCTGTTGTGGATCGGATTCACGATCGGGCCGGGCACACCGTTGATCAACGAATCCGCCCAGCCTGATGCACGGCTGAGCCCGTTCTACCGTTCATTGGTCGCTGGTTTTCTGGTGCTATTTGTCGCCTGTGGCTGGGCGTATGGCGCTGCCGCTGGCACCGTGAAAAGTCACCGTGACATTGTGAAAATGATGACCGATGCGATGGGTGACCTTGCCTACTACATGGTGCTGGCGTTTGCGGCCGCGCACTTCGTCGCGATGTTCAATTGGTCGGAGCTCGGGCTGATCTTCGCGATCAAAGGTGCTGACGCGCTGAATGGTGCCAATCTGCCAATGCCGGTGCTGCTCGGCTTGCTGGTGTTATTCACCGGT
>JBCAZB010000182.1:0-5799 GCA_038533315.1 Pseudomonadota bacterium
CTTGCACGCAGCGCTTTCTTTGACCAGGTCACAGGACTTCCGAACCTGGTACTGGTCGAACGTAACCTCTCCAAGATCTTACCAATTCGACAGCGCGAGGAAGGCCGAGCTGCTGTGATCTATCTGCAATTGGAATCGAGCGGCAATAGTTTCGATCGGCTGGCCAAGCCGCGATCAGACGAAGTTTTGCAGATCCTTGCAGGGCGTCTGGAATCTCAGCTGCGGGGCAGTAATGCGTTCGATGCAGAGGCGCTGGAACGCTGCTCGATTGTAGCGCGAGCCGGTTTCAAGCAATTTTGTGTCGTGCTGCCGGATATCGAGACCGGCGACGATGCCGAATCGGTCGCACGTCGGCTCCGGGAAATGGTCGAGGAGCCAGTGGCCACCGACGTCGGTACCGTGAGTTTCGAGCCAGCCGTCGGTATATCCCTGTTTCCGCAGGATGGTTTGACGGCGGATGCGCTGATCGACAACGCCGCGCTCGCAATGGAAGACGCACGCAGTGTTGGTACCGAGTCTTACAGGATGCACTCAGGCACCGTCAAACTGAGGGCGCTGCAGCGCCAGGATTTATCGAGCGAGATTCGCGCAGCGATCGATCGCGATGAGTTTTCGCTACGTTACTTGCCGATTTACGATATTGCAGAAGGCGAGCCATCGATCATTGGACTGGAAGCTTTGCTGCGCTGGCCCGACTCTGTCCGGCGACAAAGAGACACGGCCGAGCTGATTAGCGTGGCAACCCGTACCGGATTAATGCCGTTGATCAGCGATTGGATCATTAGTCAGGCGTTGTCTGAAGTGGCCGCACTGCATTCGCGGACGGGCAGCACACTGAGTCTGTCACTCAACGTGTCGCAGCAGGAATACGGAGAGCACGATTTTGCGGCGCGTCTGCAAAGTGTCGCTGAGCGACATGGCGTGCTGCCGTGTAATGTCGTGCTCGAATTGTCCGAAACAACACTACAGCGGGACCTGCGCGTGCCGGCCCCTAACACGCACTTGCTGCGCGATATGGGCTTCCGGCTGCGTATCGAAGACTTCGGTGCTGGCCGCTTTGCATTTGCAACACTAGCAGGCAACACCGTCGATAGCGTAAAAATTGACCGTGCAACCGTCACTGCGTCAAGCAAAGATGCGGTCAGTAACAACATTCGTCATGCAGCGGTTAGCGTTGCATCGGTATTGGGATTGGAAGTCGTCGCGGCAGGGATCGAAACAGAAGAGACGCTTGCGTTGGTCAGAGATCTGGGCATCACGCACGCACAAGGCTTTTTCATGTGTCAGCCGGTCGATATCGAGACAGTTGTCGCGTTGACGAGCGCCGTAGAGACAGAGCGACGACACGCGTGATGTCCATCCAGTCTCAGCAACACCCGGCTCGCAATCTACCCTTGCTAGACGAGGATCTTGACATATTGACCGGCGATGTCCGCGTGTCGCTTTGGTTAAAAAACGCACGCGACATCGACTGGGTAACGCGATGGTTTGCACGCTATCCGATGCAAACAGACATTCACTGCGGTGACACTGCAAGCATGGAAGCACTGGCGTCTCAGGATATTGTCGTCGTGGATGCCGGCTTGAAGGCGAAGCGGGGTTTTAGTCTGGAGTTACTGCACGCGCAAGCGGGCCGCCAATGTCGTGTCATGGCCTTGTGCCATAACCAACGCGAGTTGACGCGCGCGCGGACGCTTTCCGAGACGGATATCATTTACAAGCCAACTGACTGGGAATTAGTCGCACAGCGGGTAGGGCTGGTGGCGCAGTGGTTGGCAAGCCAGCGACAGGTCTTAGCGCTTCAGGCTGAGCTTAGTCAGATGGAGTCTTCACGCGCGACGGAATCCACTCAAAACCGCCGACGCAATGACTACGAGGCGGTAACCGGGCTGCCGAACCGCAACCGCTTTATGGAGTTGCTCGAACGTGGCATGACTGCGACGGGCAAAGCCGGCGGCAGCTTGGCGGTTATGGCGATTGGTTTTGCGCGCTTTAATCTGATTGTCGATGCGTTGGGACAGACCGAAGCGGATGTGCTGATGGCAGAGACCGCAAACAAACTCACAGGGTGTCTGGCAGAGTTGCACGCAGATTCCGAATACGGGCAGGGCACGCGCTCGGCTATCGTAGGTCAGCTCTCAACCGAGGCATTCGGCGTCATGCTGACATGGGACGGTGATCGATCCATGCTTCGGAGAATGACCAACGTGCTGGTAGATGCGCTGTCGCAACCTGTCGTTTCGAGAGGTCATTCGGTGCATTTGTCAGCCTCTCTGGGTATCTGCGTCTTTCCTGACGACGCGATGAATCCGGATAGCCTGTTGCAACGGGCTGACAACGCGATGCGTGAGGCACGGCGTGTCGGGGGCGGCTGCCGCTTCTTTGATATGGAAGCGGAAGCCGCTGCGTCGCGCAAGCTCACCATCGAGAGCGAACTGCAGCGAGCACTGCATGACGGCACCGTCAGTGTGGCGTATCAGCCAATCTTGTTCTCCGGCGATTCGCAGGCGCCCGCCATGGAGGCGCTGGTTCGCTGGTCCGACGCCGAGAGCTTTGAAATAACCACAGAAGCGTTTGTTCAGATTGCGGAGGAATCGGCGCTGATCCTCGAGCTGGGCGAGTACGTACTGGCGCGCGCCTGTGCACAGCTCCAGTCATGGCGACAGGCAGGGAAGGCGGTTAGCCATATTTGCGTGAATGTCTCCCGTAAACAACTGATGGACGACCAATTTCAAAAGTCGTATCAGAAACTCATTGCCCAACATGATCTGAATCCGGGTGATATTGAGTTTGAACTGAGCGAACGGGGTGTACTGTCCCGTGAACCGGGTATCGTGGCACGCATTCATGCGCTGAAGACGCTCGGTGCCAGAGTATCCGTCGACGATTTTGGCACCGGCGATTCGGCCATTGCGTATCTGAAGGATCTACCAATCGACGCGATTAAAATCGATAAATCGTATATCGAGGGCTTGCCGGAAGCCGCTGATGATCTCGCCATCACCTCGGCCATGGTAGCTATGGGACAGCGCCTCGGACTCGAGGTTATCGTCGAGGGAGTGGAGACCGAGGCCCAATATCGTACGCTTGTCCAAATGGGCTGTAACGGGTTCCAGGGTTATCTGTTTGCTCGTCCTGTGCTTGGTGATGATGCTATCGATTGCTGCCGAGAAGGGCTGCAGACGTTCAATAAAGCACTCGCTATTTAACGAAACGCTTATGTGACGCCCGTCACACTAATAGCTCACTGTCGCGTAATGGCGTCAACGAGCGACATGCTTGATTCCCGCTAAAGTGCATTTCATCAGGGGAGTTTGGCCTTCCCGCTTACGCAGAAAGGCATGGAATGTACATGAGCGCAAAAAAATTCAAATCTACGGCACTGCGATGCTGCATCGTCATTATTGGTTTGATTGGGGGAATGCTGTCAGCACAAGCAGCAAGCGCGGACGGCAAGAATTTGCCACCGATGCTGTTTGACCATCTCGGTGTTGATGCTGGTCTGTCGCAAAGCAATGTGCTCGCGGTGTTGCAAGACAGCCGCGGGTTGATGTGGTTTGCAACCGAGCATGGCCTCAACCGTTACGACGGCTATCAGATCGAGCAGTTCAAACGTGAACGGGGCAACCCCGACGCTCTGAGCAACGACTTCATTTTTGATATCGCGGAAGATGCTAGCGGTGATATCTGGCTGGCGACGAATGGTGGTGGCCTGGTGCGTTACGATCGTTCGACGAGTCGCTTCGAGAGTTTTCATACCGGCAACAGTGATATTTCATCCAACCAAATTCGCCGGTTGGCCTTCACTGCAGATGGCACGCTTTGGCTCGCAACGAGTGACGCGGGTCTCGTCAGCTATTCGATCGCCAATGGCACGTTCGACACGGTAGCGCTTGCCGATCAGTCCGATAAGCCGACACCACTATACGCGCTGCATGTTGACGCGCGCGGTGCGCTTTGGGTTGGTGGTCAACACGGATTGTCTCGATTGAATTTGGAATCAGGCTTCTCACGCACTTGGCAGCACGACGGGTCAGACGTCGCAAGCCTCTCAAAAGGTGGTGTACGTGCCATTCTGCAAGATGCGTTTGGCAGTATCTGGGTGGGTACCTATGGCGGTGGCCTCGATCGCCTGAGCGACGACGGCCGCCGGTTCGAGCATTTCACGCATGATGCCGACGACGCGCGATCGTTGAGTGGCAATCGCGTTACCACTATTTTCGAAGACAGCGAGCGTCGACTTTGGATTGGCACGACGGCAGGTCTGAACCTGCTGGATCGCGCGAGCGGGGACGTGCAGCGCTTCGTCAACGATCCGTTGAATCCGTATGCGCTCAGCGCCAACCGAGTTACATCGATTTATGAAGATCGTAGTGGGTTGTTGTGGGTTGGAACGCAGACGAATGGCGTCAACAAATGGAACCCGCGCACCTGGGGCTTCGGGTTTGATCCGGCCAAGTCGCTGACCGCCAGTGGCGAACGCAGCCCGAATGTCACAGCGTTCACAGTCGATGCGAACGGCGTGCTTTGGCTCGGCACCTTTGGCGATGGTTTGCATGCCATCGATCGGGCGCGTGGCAAAACAACACATTACCGCTCCGATGCAGAGGCGCCGTTCCAAATTCCCGGTGACCGCATCATGAGTCTGTTGCTCGACCGAGACGGATCAATCTGGATCGGCACCATGCGCAATGGTCTGGTCAAGCTCAATGCGACAACGGGCGAGCAGCAGCGTTTTACGCATAACGCTGACGATGCCACGAGCATTGCCGCAAATGGTATTACCGCGCTGTTACAAGACAGTGCCGGTCGCATTTGGGTGGGTACCTATGGTCGCGGCATCAGCCGGATGGATCGCGGCGACGGTGTGTTCAAACACTTCGCACATGCTCCGGACGATTATCGTTCTCTAAGCGGCGATCGCATTATGGCGTTCGCCGAAGATGCGTCTGGCATGATGTGGGTGGGGACGGAAGGTGCTGGCCTTAACCTGTTCAACCCGGTTACCGAGCAATTTCATCGTTACGCACACGATCCGCAGGACATCACGTCGCTGGCATCTGAAACAGTCTACTCGATCAATATTGACGCCGACGCCACGGTTTGGGTTGGTACGCGTAGCGGCGGCCTAGATCGCGTGGTGGGCAGCGTACGCACGCCGGACTCGATCACGTTTGAAAACTTGAGTGAGACGGACGGTCTTGCCAACGATGTGGTTTACGGCATCCAGTTCGATCAGGCCGGATGGATGTGGCTCAGCACGAATCACGGCATCTCACGATTCAATGCCAGAACGGGTGAGTTCCGTAACCTGGTGCGCGAGGATGGCCTGCAATCGAACGAATTCAACTTTGGCGCCCATTTCCGTAGTAGTGCCGGCGAGCTGTTCTTCGGTGGCCATAAAGGCTTTAACGCCTTCCAGCCGGCGGATGTCAGCAAGAATTCTGTCGCGCCACTAATCGCTCTAACCGGATTCTTTAACGGTAACGATTCCGTACGGTCAGACTTGCCCATCAACGATAACGGCACCGTCGAGGTGGACTGGCGTCAAACCGACATCGCGTTTGAGTTTGCTGCGCTGGATTTCACAGCGCCGGAACAGAACCGCTATCAGTACATGCTAGCGGGTCGCGACGAGCAATGGATCGACCTTGGAACACAGCGCCGCATCACTTACACCGACCTTGGTGCGGGCGACTACACGCTGCGTGTACGTGCAGCTAACAGTGATGGAGTCTGGAATGAAGCAGGATTTACGCTACCTATCAGTGTGGCCCCGGCACCTTGGAATACTTGGTG
>JBCAZB010000183.1:0-5764 GCA_038533315.1 Pseudomonadota bacterium
CTCGAAGTTTTATTACGTTGTTACGAGTAATTCCAGATTTAATCTGGGGTCTAATTTTTATCATTGTTGTTGGGCTAGGGCCAGCGGCTGGCATCATGGCCATCACTGTCGATGCGGGGCGCTACTATAACGCAGGCCAACCCCGCGTGGTGGATGTTACAATTTGCGGATGCTGACCTATCCCGAAATCAGTCCGGTTGCTGTGCAGCTCGGGCCACTCAAGATCCATTGGTATGGCCTGACTTATCTCGCAGGATTCGCGCTATCGTTTTTGTTCGCGCGGCGTCGCGCGCGTCGCGCCGACACACCTGTGACGCCCGAGCAGGTCGAGGATTTGATTTTCTACGGTGCGATGGGTGTGATCCTCGGTGGTCGGATCGGCTACCTGCTGTTCTACGGTTGGGCCGAGGTTGCCAAAGACTGGCACTACATTTATCGGTTTTGGGAAGGCGGCATGTCTTTCCATGGTGGCTTGCTCGGCGTGTTGGTGGCGATGGCATTATTCGCGCGCAAACAGCAACGAGAATTTTTCGAGATCACTGATTTCGTTGCCGTGTTCACACCGCTAGGCCTTTTCTGCGGGCGCATAGGAAATTTCATTAATGGTGAGCTATGGGGGCGCGAGACTGACGTACCGTGGGGCTTTCTGGTCGATGGCGTCGTTCGCCATCCGTCGATGCTCTACGAGGCAGCATTGGAGGGCGTTTTACTGTTCGTCATCCTTTGGTGGTTTTCTCGGGTACCGCGGCCGACCCGCTCAATCTCGGGTCTGTTTTTGATCGGCTACGGGCTGTTTCGTATCGCGGTCGAGTTCGTACGAATACCCGATGCGCAATATGGCTATTTCGCTGGCGACTGGCTCACGATGGGTATGATGCTCAGCACGCCGATGGTGCTCTACGGAATTTATCTGATGGTGTCTGCTTACCGTCGGCAACAGAGCGAGGAACACTCTTGAAGCAATATCTCGAACTCATGCGCACGGTGCGCGAGACTGGTGTTCGTAAGGACGACCGGACTGGTACCGGAACGCTCAGCGTGTTTGGACATCAGATGCGTTTTGATTTACGCGCCGGTTTTCCACTGGTGACGACCAAGAAGCTGCATCTCAAATCTATCATCGGCGAATTGTTGTGGTTCCTCCGCGGTGACAGCAATGTCGGTTGGCTGCACGAGCAAGGTGTCACGATCTGGGATGAGTGGGCCGATGAACAAGGCGATCTTGGCCCTGTTTACGGTGTGCAATGGCGCAACTGGCCGACCCCGGATGGCCAGCACATCGACCAGATACAAACCGTCTTGCAACAGCTGCGCGAGCAGCCTGATTCCCGCCGCATTCTGGTTTCCGCCTGGAACGTCGCCGAGCTCGACGCCATGGCGTTAATGCCTTGTCATTGCCTGTTCCAGTTTTACGTCGCCGATGGACGATTGTCCTGTCAACTCTATCAGCGCAGTGCCGATATCTTTCTCGGTGTGCCATTCAATATCGCTTCGTATGCGCTGCTAACACACATGATCGCGCAGCAAGTGGGTCTCGAGGTGGGCGACTTTATCTGGACGGGCGGCGACTGCCATTTGTACCTCAATCATCTGGAGCAGGCTGATCTGCAACTGACACGCGAACCCAAACCGCTGCCAACGCTAAACATCCTGCGCAAACCTGATACGTTATTTGATTACCAGATGAGTGATTTCGCGTTCGACGGTTACGACCCACATCCGCTGATCCGAGCCGCGGTTTCAGTCTGATCGCCCACGCACACAGTGAGCAGATGCGAGCCGCGACGTTTCGTTGTATGCTCGGCGACCAAACGAGAAGATCTGTGCACGGTCCAGGGGGGAAAGGCATTGGATTGTAATGGCTCTGCCGCGCAGGCGACTTCGGCCTGCGTTGACACGCCGCCATTGCCTGTGGGCGCACTGTCGATGATTGTCGCAGTCGCTGACAACGGGGTAATTGGCAAGGGGAATGAACTACCGTGGCGTCTGTCCGCGGATTTGCGCTATTTCAAGCAGCGAACGCTCGGCAAGCCGATCATCATGGGGCGTAAGACGTGGGAGTCAATTGGTCGTCCGTTGCCCGGTCGTGAGAATGTCGTAGTGACACGTGATTCTAAATATTCGGCAGACGGAGCGACACTGTTTCACAGCCTCGATGATGCAATTGCCGCCTACGCCAACGAGCCCGAGATTATGGTGATCGGGGGCGCGTCGATTTACACGCTGGCACTACCGCTCATATCCCGCCTTTATCTGACACGCGTTCATGTCGATGTGGACGGTGGTGATGCGTTCTTCGATGTGCCGAACCTCGCCGAGTGGCAACAACGCTGCCACAGATTCCTCAGTGGCGAACAAGGGCAGCCAGACTGCACTTTCGAGGTGTACGACCGCAGGCCAGGCTAACGCATCGCTAGAACTGTACCGAAAGATCTTCCTCGATCTGTTCTTTTGTCAGATTGAGGTCTTTCTGAAGATAACGCCATTCATCCATCAGTGCATTCTCATAACTCACCGTCTTCAGTTCGGGCGTATCGATATCTGCTGGGGGTGTCAGCGTGGCAACAGGTCGCGCCGGCGTCGCACTATCCTTAGCGTCGTCTTCGATCGGTTCGAGCAGTGCCGTGACAACGGCGATCATCAGCATCGCAGCGGTGGCTGGGGCCGCCCATTTCAACCATCCCGCGCGCGACTCCGCTCGCGGTGCGCTGGCCTGTGGTGTTGCGTACAAGCGCTCTCGCAATTGATCACCAGTGGCGTCTTTTAGGTGTAGCGCGTCGAGTTCCTGGGCATCGTCGCGCAGCCGTTGTTCGATGTTATTCATCACATTTACCCATTGAGATGTTGCGCGAGCCGCTGACGGCTGCGCATCAAATTAACCTTAACCCAGACTGTCGTTCGCTCCATAATCGCAGCAATTTCCTTTATCGATGCGTCCTCGGCGTAACGTAACCAGAGTGCGTGGCAGGCGTCCTCACTTAACACGCTGCGAGCAGTTCGCCAGACATTGTCCATCTCCAGTTCGAACTCCGTATTGTCATGGCTCAATGCCGTCGCCGTGTTGTCATGAATTTCCGGCGATGATTTCAGTTGCCGCAGTCCGATTCGGTAAAGCCAGGTACTGAATTGCCATCGGTTGTTGTAGCTCTTCAGGTATCGCCAAGCGTTGATCAGTGCTTCTTGCGTCGCATCTTCGGCAGCGCCGGCATCTCCAGATTTGAGCCACAGAAACCTGAGCAGCCGGTGCCGGTAGTGTTCCACCAGGCTGCTAAACGCCTGCACGTCACCTCGTTGTGCCTGCGCGATCAGCTGTTGTTCGGCATCCAGCACGGTTTATTGATTGACTACACTGACCAGCAAATCCGGCTCAACGGTCAGGCTGAGCGACAATCCCTCGGCGTCGTTCTCAATACGCAGGCGATTGAGCAGTTGCGAGAGTTCAGGTGTCCCTTCACCTGACAGTGCTTGCAAGCCGATCAGACCGCGCACGATCGAGGCGAGCGCATTGCTGGTTGTTTCATCCTTGGCGGTGACACGCACCTCAACATCTGCTTTGCCACGATTGTCGGCCAGCTTGAAAGCAATCTGACGGGTGTTGCGGAGCATGCCGGAATCCCACTGATTACTCATACGTTCGGCGTCGACGCCCGCTTGCATCAGCGGATTGCGTGCGGACAGGACGAGGAGTGAGCGGTCGTTATTCTTGATTGGCCGGGACTTGCCGGAGAACGCAGCTTCCATTTCTTCAAGTTGCGTGCTCAAGACCCAAGTGTTCTTCTTGTCAAAGGTGACGTACAAGACATCCTGATTCACCTGGAGTTCTTCATTCTCGATATCGATGTCTTGAACGCGATAATAGTTCATGCTGCCGCGTTTCAAAGGTTCGGCATTGCCATTGAGAACCAGCGCCGCGAGCATCTTGTCCTGCGAACGGCTGCTCAGATCCCCGGACACAATCATCGTCGCGTGGCCATCGCCACTGCTATACGCAGTGATCGCATCGAGCTCCCTGTCCGGATCGAATCCAACATCATCACGCAGGTCGTCAAAAACCTCGTTGTTCAGCCAGTTGTAGAGCGTTTCGCCTGCACCGCCCGAGCGCATTTGCTCAAGATCGACATGCAGATACCACTGCGAATCGGCAGGCAGAATGTCGTCGAGCCCAGCGCCAATCGCATTGGCGGCAAGCAGTAGCAGCGCAGTCGCGCGAAGCAAAAATTGAGTCATGGTCGGATCCTTGCGTTTTTTGTATATGCGCTTATAGGGCGGCCGCGAGGAAAAGGTTACAGCGGCTGGAAAAATGCTCGGGCAGCGTGCTCGCAGGCGTTGAGGTCGATGTCATCCAGCGATTGTTTTCCTGAGATCTGCGTATCGAGCCAATCAGATTGTGTCTTACCGCGTTGTAGCGCCTCGGCGTATTCGATGTCCGCGTGAAACATCACCATGGAATAGCGCGATACAAAGACGTCCGGACATACCGTTTCCAGGTGAAGCGCGAGCGCCTTTTTGAGATGAAAATCCTGCCGGCGCACGCTATCGCGCATCTCGATGTAGTTCTCCAGTGCCATCTGCGCGATGGCGCGCGCGTTGGGAATGCGCGCGTTCGAAAAATCAGCGAACGCAGTTTGCCAAGAATCGCTTTCGTCGATCAGATTGCTGAGTACGACGCAGTCCTCGAACGCAGCATTCATGCCCTGACCGTGGAACGGCACAATGGCGTGTGCCGCATCACCGATCAGCAGACATCGATCGCCGACGTGCCACGGGGAGCAGTGAATGGTGCCCATGACGCCCAGCGGGTGCTCAGCGAGTTGTCGATCGAGATCATCCACAAGCGCGGGAACGTCGCCGAAAGCGTCGTCGAAAAACGCGCGAGCACGCGATGTATCCTGCCACCATGCGAACGAGGGCTCGCTTTCGGGCGCCTTGTTGGGCATGAACAGGGTGGCGGTAAAGTCGCCACCCGGATTAGGCAGCGCGATCAACATATGACTGCCGCGCGGCCACACGTGCAGACCTTCCGGATCCATCGCGTATTCACCGTCTGCAGTGGCGGGTATCGCAATCTCCTGATAGCGATGCTCGAGCAGCGATTCCTCGGCGTCGATAAGACCTTGTCGCTGCAGCGAACGACGCACGGGCGAGCCGGCGCCATCTGCCGAGATAAAACGCTCAACTGCGAGTCGGTAGGTCTGAGGGTCGCCTCGATGGTTTTCTATCAGAAGCTCGTGTGTGTCTGCGTCATAGTCCAGGCAGCGCTGGCTGAAACGGATCTCGGCGCCAGCCCGTTCCGCGGCATCGAGCAGCATGTGGTTGAGGCCAGCACGATTCACGGAATAATTGATATCCGTCTCGCGCGTACCATACGGCTGAAATTGTAATGTTCTATCGATACGGTGCAGAATTCGGCCGGGCATTGGGCACAGCAATGGCTGGATCTGATCTGCGAGGCCGACCGCTCTTAACCCTCTCATGCCACGCGCAGCCATCGCCAGGTTGATTGAACGACCGGCGCTGGCGGATTGTCCACGCGGATCTTCGGCACGTTCAAGGACAGTGACGCGAGCGCCACGTTGCGCCAGCATAACGGCCAGTAAGCTACCGGTCAGGCCGGCACCGAGTACAACAATAGACTGGCCTCGAATGTCCATCTCAGCTCAGTGCCACCTTGAGTACATCGACGAGTCTGTCTGTGTCCTCAATCGTGTTGTAAAACGGTGCCGGTGCGACGCGAATGATGTTGGGTTCTCGCCAGTCGCCAATG
>JBCAZB010000184.1:0-5652 GCA_038533315.1 Pseudomonadota bacterium
GGAGTGCACGGTGTGCATTAGCAGGTCGATTCGCCATTGTGGTATCACCATCGGCGTTTTGTTGTGGGTACCGTTGGCTTGCTCCAGTCATCCCAACTCGTGCAATTCGTTGCAGGCGTCGCCGGTGGTGTTTGCTGGCTGTTAGAACCGGCGCAACCGACTACCCACAACAAAACGCCGATGGTGATACCACAATGGCGAATCGACCTGCTAATGCACACCGTGCACTCCTCCCGCCCACAAAAAAGCCGCGAGGCAAGCAACGCCCCGCGGCCTTCATTGTCAACTATTTGAACCGGCGTTCAAAGCGCAGACCCATTGTCAGTGTGCTCGACTTGAGGTTGCTGTAGCCCGTGATCGTCTCGTAGTCGATGAAGCCAGAGAGACCATTCTCCAACACCATGGAGACCCCCGTTGCGAGCTGGAAGAAGCTCGAATCGGCGCCATCAGTAAAGAATCGGAAACGCGTATTGCTCGGATCATTGACAAAGCGAGCGGTCAGCACCCGCTGGTCGGTTTCCAGTTCCTGCTGCAAGGCGACACGCAGATGCGGCACGATCACACCGAAGCTCACGCTCTTGTTGTAGGCCAGTCGTAAGCCACCCGAGATGATCTGCGACTTCACATCCTGCTCATCAAACGCGAGCTCCCAACCTGCACCACCGGACTCACCGAAACTATCGATCTGGGTATTGATGTAGTCATAGCCCAGGAACGGTACGAACAGCCATCCGTTGCGCTCGATGTTGTAGCCGAAGTTCGCACTGATGATGGTCTGATCACCTTCAGTGACACCCAGCGCCGTCGTGTCGACGCCGCTGCCACCATCATCGAATCGCAGTGTACGGAACGAGTCGAAATCGATACCGCCGCTGCCTGCCAGCACATCGACATAGAAACGATCCGTAAAGTAGGTGCCGTACACAGTGTACGTAAGGCTATCCGCATCGGTCGCACCACCGGTATTGTTGTAATCGACATCCGCATTCGCGTAGCCGATCGCCGCACCGATTGCGAGATCATTGCGGAATCGATAGTCCGCACCGGCGGTAACACCCAGTGTTTCGAAGTCAAATCCATTTTCGGTCGCCGTCGCGCCGATGTCGCCGAAATTCAAACGACCATTCATGAACAGACCGAGTCGGCTATCCGCCAACAGTGGCTGTCCGCGCTCGTCTTCTTCGGTCTCATCGCCGCTGGCACCACCACCGCGCCGTTGACCAAACAGACCGTTGGGCAGACTCTTTCCGTCGATGTTCAGCGCCAGACCCTGCACGTTGATACCCGTGGCACCGCCGCGCAATGCTGCAAGACGACTATCGATATTCTTGATTTGCGTATTCAGGATCTGCGTACTGATGGTGGCTTGCGCAAACACTTCTTCGCCGGAGATCTGTCGCAGCGCGTCGCGTACTTGCGCCGTATTGTCACCCCCATCAACAGGATTGGCGAGATCAATCAGCGCCGTACAACGCTCGAGCAAGGCACGTTGACCTTCCAGCGTGATACCTACCTGTTCGGCGGTCGGCTTATCGACCGGTGGCGGCGTCGGTGGCAACGGCTCATCCTCACCGAAGAGCTCCTGCAAGTTGTCACAAACAGAATCTATGGCTGTGGCCACTTCGAGTTCTTCCGGTGTTAACGCCAACGAAGACAGTCGATTGCGACCGCCGGGCGCCGATACCGTCACGCGGACTTCCGCGGCCTGATCTTGCGTATCGCTATCGCCATCCGAGACGGTGTAGAAGAAGCTATCTGTCCCGATGAAGCCTTCGTTCGGGGTGTAGGACACCGTATCCGCACCGTCCGGGTTATTGTTGATCTCAACGGTGCCGTTCGCCGGATCGGTAGTCGACACAATAATCAACGTATCCGCGCCTCCGGCGAACAAATCATTCGCCAGCACATCGATCACAGTCGTCTCGCCGGCGGTAGCATCGCTGACATCATCTGCAATCGGCTCAGGAGAACCCTCCAGCAACGCAACGGTAATCGTGACACTACCGGAGACTGATGAATCACCATCACCGAGCACGTAGCTGAAAGTATCATCGCCGGTGAAGAGCACACCGTTGTTGTCACGGCCAGGTGGTGTGTAGCGTAAACATTGCGTCTCGATGCCGGGTATTGAAGCCGCACAAACCGCCTCATCGAGTATCTCGACGGTCGCACCACTAGCTGGCGTTGTCACCGACTCAATAAAATCGCCGCGTATCAGCGTATCGTTGGCGAGCACATCAAAGATGCGCGCTACCTGGGCCGACGTAACGCCGGTATCAGCGACCGCCTCGCGTGTTGTCTGCACCGGTTCTTCAACTGTGACCGTAACCGTCGCAGTGGAATCAACCCCGCCGACACTGACCGTGTAGGTAAATGTATCGTCACCGCTAAAAGGAGGTTCGCCGGTCGCAGCAAACGGTGGCGTGTAGCGAATACACTGCTCGTTGCTGTTCGGGAAAATCGTCGCGCACACCTGTGGGCTTAGGATCTGTGTGCTGCCGCCCGATGCCGGACTACTGACCGAGGTAATCGATTCCCCGAAACTCGGACTGTCATTAGCGCGCACGTCGATGTCGATGGGCGTCTCGCTTGGCGTCGTCGCGGTGTCGTTTGCGACGACCGGTGTTGGCGGCAACACGGTCACGGTGACGTTGCCGGTACCAATCGTATTATCGGCACCACCCACGGTGTAGGTGAACGTGTCCGTGCCGAAGAACGGGTTGCCCTGCATATCCGACGAAGGAGAGCTGTAGCCGACACATTGTGTCTCGATGCCCGGAATCTGCTGCGCGCACTCCGCCGCCGTCAGGATATTGGCAAAGCCACCTTCGGTGGGGGTAGATACCGACACGATGGTTCCCTGACCAAACGGCAGAACATCGTTGGCCAGTACATCGATCGCGATAAACTCGAGCTGTTCCGCGGTCGCCTCATCATCGACAATCTGTGCAGCAGGCCCCGACGACTGGATCGTAAACGTGATCGTACCGCGCGGTCCGGTGGTCGGATCTCGCGGGTTGTCGGTCACGCAATACTCGAAACTATCCGTGCCCTCGGTGAAGCCTGTCGCTGGCGTAAACAGGATCACGTTGGGGTTTTCGAATGACCGACTAACGGTACCATTCTGCGGCTGTGTCCAGCAGGCTTCGTTCGTCAAGCGCAACGTGTCGAGGCCATCCGCGTCGAATGCGGGGCCATCAGGAGTGATCACAAAGAAAATAAAGTCGCTGCTGTTGGCGGGGAAATTAACCGTAGCGTCCCCTGCAATCGGCGGCGTGTTGTTGGGATCATCACATCCATTGACGATATCCGTGACATTGGTCAACTGGCCGTTACCACGCTCGATACGGATATTGCCGGGATCTGGCGCAAACGTACGGTCCCCCGCGACGAGCGAGTATTGAATATCGAATGGCACTGAGTCGGGATTGTCATCACCCCAGCTCACGCGAATGCAGGCGTTACCGACCACCTCAGCGACGGCACTTGCCGGTCCATTGATCAGTTCGAGGCCATCCTGAACGTAGATCGGCGCGGGATCTCCACCCACCAGTCCTTCGTTGTGGACGTTGAATGTGATCGATGCGGGCACATCGAGCAGCTCTCCAAACGACTGGCTGCGTGCGGCGGGTACTGCCATCGCCTGCGGCGCCGTGATCATGACGGCCATAGCGACTGCACACGTCGCCATCAAATTCCTAACTAGATGAGTCTTCATTGCCATTCCCCACACGCTTCTTTGCTGCGTGTTGTCTTTTTGTCAGTGAGACATGACGGTCGCAAAACAACGCCCGCCCCTGGTTTCAGTTATAAGTTTTTCGGAACAAAGAAAAAGTCACCGACTTCATGGCCGGCGCGACGCAGCGCCTTGATCTCTGGTTCCTGATCGAAATCCTGACGCGAGGCCGCTGAGACGACCCGATCGCGCAAACGCAGGAACAAAGCCGGTGTTGTCAACAGACCGGTATTCGATTCCAACTCGTCGACAAACGCATTGGCGAATACGGAATTGCCATTACCACCGATATCGAGCACGGGACGATCACCGCCCGAGGAGACCATCAGCCGCGCGCGTTTCTCAAAACGACGACTGACGAACCCGTCGCTCAGGAAGACGCGCTGGTCTCCGCTCAAGATCATTCTCATGCCGGGATCATCACCCGCCAGAATACCGGAATAGCAAGAATCAGCGACCACCAAGACTCGCTTGGCTTTGAAATTGCTCATATGCCCGGTGATTTGTTCCGTCGGCACCCAATACGTATCAACCGGCGGACGATCGGCATTCACCGGCAACCAATAACCAGTCTCCGTATCGCCCGAGCCGATGCGACTACCATGGCCTGCGTAGTAGATCAGCAAGTTGTCTTCAGGCCCGACGACCGCGTTCAGGTTATTAATGGCCTCGAGCACCGTGACATCGTTGGCGTCTCTGACGAGCTGCACCGTAAATCCGTACTTGGACTCGAGCACGTTGGCGACACGCTCGGCGTCTGACAGTGGCGACGCCAGGTCTTCCATACGGTCATAATTCTGGTTGCCGATCACGAGCGCATAAAAGCGCCCGTAATTGCGATCGTCCAACTGCACGCCGTCTCCTGCCATGAAGTCACTGGGCGGCACTGCCTGTGGCGACGGTTCGCGGAGGCGAGCGCGACGCTCTACTGTGGCCACCTGCTGCGTCTGTAAGCCGGCACGCCATTCGCGTAGCTCATTGAGTTCACTGGTTGCGTCCGCCGTCAATGTTGCCTTCGCTTCCAGTGTCTCGATCTGCTTGCCGAGCAAACCGAGCTGACGATCGCGTTTGCTGATTTCGTCATCCAAAGTGGCACGCAGCTCACGGAGCTCCTGATCGGCAGCGGATTGATAGATGATGTCATCTTCTGCAAGCCCCCACGACTGGCGATACCAGTTCAACGCAATCAGTCTGTCTTGTTGCACGCCGCGGCCGGTTTCGTACAGCGTACCGAGATTCAGCATTGCACCACTGTGCCCTTGCTCAGCCGCCTTTGCATACCAAATGACAGCTGCTTCGTAATTCGGCTCACCGCCGAGACCACGCTCGAAAATTTCACCAACGGTGTTCTGCGCGTCCGCATCGCCCTCTTCGGCCGCGGCCATCCACACTCGTAATGCAGATTTCAGATCGGCCCGGTCGTAAGCAACGTATTCACCGCCACGGATTCGGCAATCTGCTGCCGTCGTGCGTGTCGGTCGTCGCGGCGACAAATACGTGCGTCCACCGATTTTGCGGACCTGCCCCGGCAACAGACAATCGACAATGTAGAGATCGGCCGCATCAACGCGTCCTTCCTCCGCCGTCGGGTCTTCACCAACAGGGCTGCTCGCACAAGCCGCGAGTATCCACAGCGCGAATGTCATGAAACAGGTGGTTCGTATCGTCGTCATTTTCATTTATCCTGAAACCGGAGCGGCGCCTGCACGCACGCGTCGATTGCTCGTAGTTCTGTTAACAGTCACTGATTTATCTCGCTCGGGCTGACCCATGCAACGGATTATGTTCAGTTCATTGCCATTGGCTGCATCATGCTCACGCCTATTGTGCGCCATCATCATTGCCGTTTCATGCCTTGGCTGCAGCACGCCGTCGAAACGCTACAACCAACAGGCTGCCCAACTTGGACTGACCAT
>JBCAZB010000185.1:0-5651 GCA_038533315.1 Pseudomonadota bacterium
CAGACGAGTTTGCCGTCGACGTCTTGCAGTGACGCTGAATAGCGCGGGGCCGGGTCAAAGCCGACATCGAGTTGCATCACGACCTGTGGTGCTTCGGTGCCGTTAATCGAAATGCCGCTATCGTTGCCGCGAGATGGGCCCAGTGTCACGACCGGGATATTCACATACGCGGCCATCGTGTCGGGATTGGCCTGCGGGCCTCCCATCATCTGACCACCGGCAAATAGTAGGGCTGCACCCGCCATAAACGAGGCCGCCATGCCATACCAGCGCGATGGCGCTGCGTTGTTCGCTGAAGCTTGCGCCTGCTTCGCAGCTCTGGCGGCGGTCAGGCTCGTGGCTCCGGTAGTATCAGCATTCGCGCTGGCTTTTAAGCCATCGATCAGTAGCGCCGACGACTCGAGTTCGGTCATGGTTTCCGGACAGCTGGCGTAGAAGTCCTCGAACGCCATAGATTCGGACTCCGTCAGGTGACCTAGTAGATAGCGGTCTACCCAGTTGTCCTCCACTACTTGTAGCCGCGTAAGTCGGGCATCGCTGTGTGTCGTAGTCATGTCGTTGCTTCCGTTATCCATTGCCGTTACTCGCCCCGCGTCCTTCCGCCAAATTGCGGGCGATGTCACTATCACTGCGCTCGAGCAACTCTCTAAAACGTTTCTTGGCACGGTAGAGCACTCGGTTAAAGTGCAGATCAGAGAGTTCCAGTGCGCTACAAATCGACTGCTTGTCTTCCTGGTGCAGATAAAACCGCGTCAAAATGGCCCGGTCTCGATCAGACCCCAGCTCCTCAAGCATCTGTCGAACGTGTACTGCTACTTGATCGTCATTTATCTCACTGACTTGAGTGCTGGCTTCATCGTCCGAGGCCAGTGCGATCGTATCGCTGTCAGCGTAGGTCTGGCGCCGCTGCCGCCGGCGGATCACACCGATCAGGAGGTTTCTGCCGGTACTCTGGATAAAGCCGGCCAATCGCGCCGGATCCTTGATGGTGCCGGCGCGCAGGCGCTCGATCACCACGCGGAATACGTCCTGATGCAGATCGTTGGCGAGTTCCGGGTCGCCACAACGGCGACGCAGCATGAAAAGGAGCGGCCGACTGTAGCGTTCGACCATCTCCTGTTCAGCGGCTGAGTCGCCCTTGGCGATCCGTTCGGCCAGTGCCACGGCAGCGCCTTGCTCTTCCGCGCGCGCCTGCTCTTCCGGCGAGACGGTGTCGTCTGGCAGGTCCTTCCCCTTCATAGGGGAGTATTCTGGCAGAACTCGGAGGCTACGTCTGTATGTGGCAGTGGTCATGATCAGTGTTTTCCTGGTTTAGAGCGGATCGTCGTAGCCGTCCCACTCGCCTTCGTCAGGGTTGCGTTTGTGTTTACAGGTGAGCCGGTGAACGCCTTCTTCTTGAGTCAGGCTCATGGTGAATGTCCGTCCGTCGGGCAAGCCGCCGCTCAATGTGTTCGTTTTTTCACAAATTTCCGCCGTCGCTTTCGACCATAACCCCGTGTTCTTATCACTCTTAGCACTGCGGTGATGAAACTTGGCTTTACCGGTCTCGTCGATGCAGATGTACAGTCGGTCACCACGCTGCATCGGTACCGTTTCACCCTCATTGGTGCGCACCGAGCAGATGTACCAAACCCATTCAAAGGTGTTCTTGTTCATTGTTTCCCCTTCAACATTCACGCCTTAGCTCCTCAAACAGAGTTCGCATCATTGCGAACCCATCACAAATTGGTGATAGCCGAGGTACTGTCGGCTGATCGCTGTCTATCTCACCCGCCCGACAGTGGCAGCCAGTCGCCCAACAGAACAAAGCCCGACCAATAATTCGGGTGGCGCCAACGCGGCTCTCGCTGCATGCGTTGTTTGGCCTGCGCCAAGGCGGCGGAAGGTGCTAGTCCCTCACTGAGGAGTCCCTCGTAGAAGTACTGCATTAGTGTTGCTGTGGCACGGTCATCCACCTGCCAGAGGCTGGCCACCACGCGTTTCGCGCCGGCGTACATGAAGCCGCGCGTGAGTCCCAATAATCCTTCGCCAGCCAGGTTTTGTCCGAGGCCGGTGTCGCAGGCCGACAGCACGACCAGTTCTGCCTTGAGGTTCAGGTTGTAGATATGGCGTAAGCCGACGAAACCGGTGACCGGCTGCCCTGCATCATCGACCATCGCCAGTGCCAGCCCGGTGCGTGCCGAGACGTCATCGTCTACAAAACCGTGTGATGCGATGTGCACGATTTGCGCCTTCTGAATCGCCGGCGCACTCAAGGCGGACGCCGACGCGTCCGTACCAGTTCGCAACCAGACTTCGCGATCGCCGGCGAGATTTTCGATCGACGCGGCCTCACGGCTCGACATTTTCAAGCGGTTGAGGATCGGCCCCGCCGAGCGCGTTGCACTGGGCGCCATAGCCGCTGCAATCGATGCTGCAGCGAGGCGTTCATCCTGTAGATCAAACACTGGGTCGGCGAGCACAGCAATGCTGTCGTCTGAACCTGCTCGCGCGCTCTCGCGAGTTAATGCCAGTGTGGTCATCGACGGCAGGTAACTCACTGTCTTCCCAAACAGCACAGGCCGCTTTGTGCCGCTGGTTGTCAACACCTCAAACGGGGTGTAATGCAGCGCATCGTCCGCAACAACGATCACATTACCGGCGCTCTCTATATCGCTTGCCGCGGGAGCCAGCAGCAAGTCACCGAGTGCGCCAGCGTCGCGCCGGTAGTCGCCGCGACTGGAGAGGCTCTCGTGCAATCGCTTCGCCACTCTACGGATGCGGCGCCCGTCCGAGAGCTTGTGCGCAACGATGCGATCTCGTGATACTACCCACACGTAGCTGTTAGCCGAGCCTAGAAAGTACTGCAAAACGAGATCATCGTCCGCGAGTAATGCTTGAAGTTGGTCTGGTGTCAGGGCTTGTTTGCGGTCACTGGCGAGGAAGCGGGGGTCTATCTCGCCAATCCTCTTGTCGAGTACGTTCAGTGCATTAATTACATCCGGTAAATTGTCGGGGATCGGCCGACCACGGAGCCTCTTGTCTTCGATGTAGTTAATTTGTGCCAACAGATTTTCGCGTTCTTCACGCAACGCCTTTGGTAGGTCATTCGAGGCCTCGCGATTGTTCGCCAAAATGTCTATCAGAGTCTGCGCGCGATACGACTCGGCCAGCGCGAGCCCACTGCTGGGTTTCGATGTGTCGTCGTTCATCGTTGTGTCGAGCGCGAGCTCGTAGGCATCCGATACTGCCGCTTGATAAACGGCACGCAAATCTGCGCTCGCGATGTCGGCTCTCAGAGATTCAATACCCTGGATTGCCTGGTCGGCGAACTGCTTTGCTTTTGGAGGACTACCACTGCGCAGGTAAGCCCATCCCAAGGCTGCGGCTGTTTGGGCAGACCCAAGTGAGTCTCGAATTTCCGTTCGAAGCGACAAAGCAGTCCTCAGATGCTCAATGCCCGTCACAACAGAGCCGGTCGTCGCGAGAGTTCGCCCGATAAAAAAGTGTGCTTTGGCCAGGTCGCTCTTACTCATCTGTTGAGATAAGTCAGATCGTATTAGCTGTTGCAGTGATTCAAGGCCCTTGTTGATATCCCCTGCCGTAATTTCTGCGACGGCTCTCAATGTTGCCCAGGAAGCGATGCTGGCAGGTCTCACCCGAACAATTTCTGTTAGTTCGATGGCTTCATCGTATAACGCAAACGCCTCATTGGTTTGACCCAAACGAATCAATGCATCCGCCAAACGCACCTTGGCGCGAATCAATCGTCCGTCTTTCTGCTTCGCTAACAGGTCATGCTCTCGCGTGAAAAACTCTCGCGCCTGACTGAAGTCGCCGAGTTTACTGTAGGCCACACCTATGTTGCCGATGACACGCGCCTGATCGTCGCTCTTGCCGAGCGTTCTGTAAATTTCAAGCGCGGGCAGGTAAGAGTCCAGTGCATCCTGAAAGCGACTCGTTCGGCTATATTGAGTCCCGATGTTGGCGAGTGTGCGGGCGCGATTTTCCTCGTCTCCAAGCCTACGCGCAGACTCCATCGCCAGTTCAAGATAGCGGATTGACTCCAGTGGTCGGTTGGTTTCTGCGTGCACGCCAGCCAATGCGTTCTGGTACCGGCGTATGCGATCGAGATCGTCGTATTGTTGCGCAATAGGCAACATTCGCTCATAGCAGGCCTGGGCAAGATCGTAATTATCAAGCTCAAGTTCGAGGTAGCACAGGTTACTCTCAGCAGAATTGACCGCTTGCAACTCACTTAGTAATGGTTTCGCAGTTATCAGCAAGGATCGCGCAGGATCCTCCCGGCGAGCTTTGGTCGCGGCTAAGCCGGCGATATTCAACGCGTGTCCTCGCAGGACGGGCTTTTTGATCGCCTCTGCAATAGCAGCCGAATCCTCGCCAGCTGTCTGTGCCAGATCTAATTGTCGCCGATCATAATGTAAGCTCGCGATGGCGGTCTTAGCTCGAACAACATTTTCTGAAATCGAGGCGGCCTCCCAGGCATTTGCCGCAGCAGAGAGCTTCTCTATCGCGGTTTTCGAGTCTGCATCGCTCAACTGGTTGCCGAGGATACTGACCGCAGCTTCCAGTTCAATCGCTTCCAGGCTATTCGAGTCCAGCGAACTGATGTCGAACAGTCTGGCGGTTACGGTGGCGCTGGGAGACTGTCTATTGTTGACACGTATGACGACAGGTACGTTTCGTTGCGTGTTCGAATCGAGTGTCCAGTAGATTCGCGCTACGCCACTGCTAGCGCTAGCCAGCATCGTATTTGACCCATTGCTCGAGACCTCAACCACGGTATCAGCAAGGTGCTCCGTCAGCTCCAGCACGTACTCGCCGGGTGGTACCTCCAGCGACAACGTCACCGTGCCTTTGCGGTCGGGTAACGGGATTTCACGAGTGTCACCGGGCGTCAGTGTGACTTGCGCATAGGCAGCAGTCGCGAGCAGATGCCCGACCACCGCCAACCACAGCAGACCGCTGCGTCGCGCTTTTCCGCGCCACTCTCCCCACGCACAGACCATGCCTCGATACTGGCACTGCGCTCAGTCCGCTGCAAGCAGAATGCCGCGATAAATCAGCGATTTGCTGGACACAGCCACAATTGCCGCTATATTTGCCGTGAGCGAAACGGCGCGAGCACGCGCAAGGACTTGAGAGCAGTGGTATGACACGACGTTGGTTACTGGCAATAGTAGGTGCATCGGCATTCCTCGCAAGTTGCGGCAAGGAGTCCGAGACGCCGCCGCCTGCCGCCTCCGCCGCAACGGAAGCGAACGCGACCGAGGCGTCGGCACCGGTTGTCACAGCAGCCAACGAGGTGGAGCCGCTGGAGGTCGCGAGCCAGTGGATGCCGTATGGCGAAGGCAAGGATGCATTGATCCGCGGCTATTTCGCTTATCCGGAGTCGATGGTGGCCCCACTGCCGGCCATTATTGTGGTGCACGATTGGCGAGGGCTGGATGAACCGACCAAGCGATTGGCGGATCGATTAGCATCGCGTGGCTACATGGTGCTGGCCGTCGATTTTTTCGGGGGCAAGGTGGCGAGCTCCGCCGAGGAGGCCGCCGCGTTATCACGAGACTTGCTGGAGCAAACCGAGGCTGCGGATCAGAACGTTGTCGCGGCTTATCGGTTTCTGACCGACGCGGCGGGCGCACCGTCCG
>JBCAZB010000186.1:0-5646 GCA_038533315.1 Pseudomonadota bacterium
GTGCCGCGCAATGCGTACAACAACTACCTGTCGATGTTGCTCCTGATGACCGATATCGCGGATATTGATGTCGGGGTATGGGCTCTGCCAACCGCAGACCAGCTGGCGCTGCCCGAGCGCGGCACACTGGGCTTTTCTGTGATCGCCGACGAACAACTGCTCGGTATGGAAATGGTATCCGAGCATAGTCTCTTCGACGTAGTGGGTGGCAATGCCTATGGTGGCGTTGCCGTGTTCGGCGTGCTTGCGGCGATCGCGATACCGGCTTATCAGGACTACACCATTCGGTCTCAGGTATCGGAGGGATTGTCGCTGTCGTCGTTCCAAAAGGTGGCAGTCGCTGAGCGTTACCTCGAGAGCGGGCGCTGGCCAAACGCGACCGAAGCGGGTGAGATGGCAAGCTTTGATCGCGGCAAATATGTGTCTGAGATAACTGTCGAGCCTGGCAGTGGCGCTATAGAGATCACCTATGGTCTAGGGGCCAATATTGGCATTGTGGGTGGAACACTGACGATGACGCCGTTTGTCGATGAACGTGGCGACATCACTTGGCGTTGTACCAGTACTATCGACAATAAGTGGCTACCGGCGGTGTGCCGGGCATCATTCAGCCAGGATGTACCTGTGCTGGCACTGCCAGAAACCGGATGAACGTCGAAGGTGGCATCGAGCGTGCAAACAACCAACCCTGAATCTGCTCGCAGCCTAGTTCTCGCATTAGCTTGAGCTGCGCGGGGGTCTCGACACCCTCAGCGACGCACTGTACGCCGAGACTCCTGGCCAGAGCGGTTATGCCGCCATACAGCGCGGCGGCTTTACTGGATTTGGCGACATCGCGGATAAAGGATTTGTCAACTTTCAGGTGCTGAATTGGTAGCTCGCGAACGTAAGCCAGCGATGAGTGGCCGGTGCCAAAGTCATCAATTGAGAACGAGACACCGAGGTCGCTGATCTCACGCATGATGCTGATGGTCTGTTCAAAGTCATCGATGACAGCGCTTTCGACAATCTCGAGATCCAGTAACTCGCCAGCCACCTGATAGTCGTGCAATTGCAGCTTAAGCCAATTGGCGAAGTTTGCACTGGCAAGCGTAAACCCGCTGATATTAACCGACAGTCGTCCAAACTCATGTCCTGCGCGTGTTGCGCTTGACAGAAACGCCAGCGCGTTACGGATGACCCAACTGTCCAATTCGAGCATGCGCTGCGAGTCCTCTGCGGCGGCAACAATGTGCATTGGCGGCACATTGCCGAGTTGCGGATGTTTCCATCGCAGCAAGCACTCCGCGCCTACGACATGACCATGCATCGTATCGACCTTTGGCTGCACCTCGATACGCAGCTCGTCGGATTTGATGGCATCCGCCAGATCCGCCGCGACCTGGAAACGGGACGACACTTCGAAGCGGTCCGCGGCGCCGACAACAACCGAGCGGACCGAGGCTTCTTTCGAGATCTTCTCGCAGGCAGCACGGCATAGCTTGACGATTTCGCGTGGCGTTTCATTGTTGGCGTCAAACAAGGCGACGGCGACTGAGCACCGAGGGGTCAGCAATCCGGCAGAGGTGGATACGCCGCCGGCCAGAATTGCATCGAGATCACTACGCAGTGTTTCTGCTATACCGTCGAGATCACGCCGTTTGTTCACGGCGATGTTGATCGCGAGTCGCTTCTCGTCCAGTCTGCCCGGTATAAATTCGCCATAGGTCTGACAGGTGTCGTACAGTCTATTTGCGATTTGAACGAGAATTTCGTCAGCCGTCAGCCTGCTATGAGCGTTAGCAAGAAAGTCGAGGTTGTCCAGCGACACGGTGACAGCGACACGTGCATCAACGCTACCTTCATCGGTCTTCTCCTCGCAGCGCGAGAAGAACGTGTCGCCCCAGAAAGCGTGTGTAATTGGGTCTTTGCGTGCGGCCATCTGCGCGCCGATCCGCTCTTTATGTGTCTCGGAAGACAAGACCATTTCCTCGCGAGCCAGGCGTGCGAATTGCACTAGCCGGCGGCGCTCACGCGGACAAAACTGCCGTGGCGCTTGATCGATCAGGCACAGCGTCCCAAGCGGTAGCCCATTCGCGTCGCGAATGACGGCGCCCGCATAAAAGCGAATATGTGGATCACCGGTGACCATTGGGTTGTCGGCAAAGCGCTCGTCCGTCGGCGCATTTTCAACCACCAGAATTTCTGGCTCATGAATCGCGTGCGCGCAAAAGGCGACATCGCGAGGCGTCTCGGTGGTGCTGAGCCCACAACGCGACAGGAACCATTGCCGATTCATATCGACTAAAGAGATCAATGCGATCGGCGCATCAAAAACGTCAGCAACGAGTGTGGTGAGGTTGTCGAATCGACTGCTGGGGTCGCTATCCAGCAGATTCAGCGTGCGCAGCGACCGCACACGTTCCTGCTCTTCAGGGTGCAGCGGCGCGCCCGGCAAGTAGCCGGATCTGGTGCGCTCGAGGGTCTCCGCCGCTCCCATCATGGTCATCCTTAAACGGTGCTGGAAGAAGAATAGCGACGAGTTTTTGCCAAGCTTTAGCGTTTCTGTGGTTTTTTTTGACTAAGTCAGCCTCCTAGGCAACGAGATCCGGAATCACCTCATGCTTCGACATTATGTTGACATGAGTCTAGGAGACCAGGCCGAACACGACGCAAAACTGGATGAAACGGAAGGCGGTATGCGCAAAATAGAGTGCCGGAATGAGGCAAATCGAGACAACGATGACCCGATACCAGCGAAAACGGAACGCCACGTAAACCATGATGGGGATGTAGATCAGGCGCAACAGGCCAACAATCCGCCAGCCAATCGGGCGCCATTCACTGGACACGAGTAGCGACACCAGATCCCCGAGGAAGGGTAGGGCCAGGTGGTAGAGCATTTGAAACGACACCAAATGCAGCATGGCGACCACATGGTCTGCGAACAAATAGCGCCTGTCAAAGCCGGCCAGAAAAGACACGACGGCCAGAAAAGGGACATGCACGATGACCATGATCTTGGCAATGTCACGGACGCGCTCGTTGTAGGCTGCGGCGACTTCACCGAATGACTGGCCGCTGGCGTTGACTGCGGCGTCAATCCAGCCGCTGATCCAGCTGCTGTAGGGCTGCAAAGTGTATTGATCATACAGCGTGATGTTGAAGTCGCTCAGCGTTGGTGCGAGGAAGAACAGCAGGTTAGCCATCAGAAACACGCTGATCGGCTTTAGAAACCGGCTGCGCTGCCCAATGATATAGGCCCGCGTCAGAGAACCTGGCTTGGCAATCAGGTGCCAGAAACTCGGCAGTACCCGACCATCGAGCGAGGTGACTTCTTTAAGGCTGCTCTTGGCGAGTGTCGAGAAATGCCGGGCGTCGGTGCCGAGCACTTGCTGGCCGCAGGCCGGACAATACCGATCGGTAGTTGCGAGCTCGGCGCCGCAGTTTAAACAGGCGGCGTTGTTGTTGCTGGTGGTTGCATTCATACCGTCAGGTCAGTTCAAAAAACACGGCCCACAACATGAAACCCAACGCAGCCGCGTAGAAAATGAAAACTCCCCAAAAATAGCCTGGTTCGCTCTCTCGCTCGCGTTTGTGCGCCCAGGTCGAAAACGAGATCCAGCCGTGGCGCGCACCGCGAACCCAGATTGAGCCGGTTCGGATGGCGTCGGCAATGAGCCACACCAGCACCAGCGCTGTTACAGAAAAGAAAATGACGGCGATGCTTTGCATGCGCCAAGGTTAGTCTGAATGACGTGTGTTGCCTAGGTGTGAGGCAGGCTCCAGCACCGCCGGCGGCAATCTTGTACTGCCGAGCGCTGGTGATAGCACTCGACTTGATTAACAATAGGCCCGGGTTTTTGACGAAGAGATATTGATCAATGACGACTAGCCTCTACGACCTGTCGGTCGGTTCCTACCTGCAATCGCTGGCGGGTGTCTCTCAGGTGCTTGCAGCAGGACGCGAGTTTGCGGAGCATGGTGACTTGTCGCTGGAAGACATCATGCATGTGCGTCTGCGCGATGACATGCTGCCTTTCTGGTTCCAAGTGCTGGCGGTCGAACATCAGAGTCTCGATGCGATTGATGGCATCAAAACGGCGAGTTTTGGTCCGCCGGCTAATGCGAAGCCAATGAGCTACGACGCGGCGGAGACATTGGTCACTGACACCATCAAACGCCTCGAAGCAGTCGACGCGGATGATCTCAACAGCTATGCCGGGAAGCCCGTCGTGTTTCGAATGGGCGAGATGGAGATTCCGTTTACCAGCGAGAACTTTGTGCTGTCGTTTTCGCTCCCGAATTTGTATTTCCACGCGACCACGCTATACGACATCCTACGCATGCAGGGCGTGCCGCTGTCGAAGCGTCACTTCCTGGGCCCCATGCGAATGGGCGCCTAGCTGGCCAAAACAGGATTGCGAGCTATGAAAGCAGGATCTTTGTCTCACTCGATACGCGCGCTCATCGCGGCGTTGGCGTTTTTGCTACCGGCGGCTGCAGTCGCAGATGAGCCGACCTTCGCGCGCATCGCCGAAGACAGCTCGGGCGACCCGCTAACCCTGCAGGTTGCTATCGCCAGTTATCGCATCGACTGGAATGGTGTGCCGCGTCAGGTTGATCTGATTGGCGCCGTTCACATTGGTGAGCCTGGCTATTACGCCTCGCTTAACGAGATTTTTACCGGTTACGATGCCGTTCTCTACGAGCTGGTTGCGCCGGAAGGAACACGAGTACAGCCGGGACAACGCCCTGATAGTTGGCTGTCAAAAACGCAGTTCGCGATGACGCAGGGACTGGATCTGTCGTTCCAGCTGGAGGAGATTGACTATCAAGCCGAGAACCTCGTGCATGCGGACTTGTCACCGAAGGAATTCGCTGCTGCGATGAAAGCGCGCGGGGAGTCACCCTTCGTCATGTTCTGGCGCGGTTTTTCCTACAGTATCCGCCAGGGTGCGATTAATCAGATGCCGCACAATCAGGCCCAGATGTTCAAAGACCTGTTTGGCTCCAAAGGCGATCAGGGCATCAAGGTGTTTCTGGCGCGAGAGCTCACGCGGCTTGATTCGCTGAGTCAGATGCTCGGTAGCGATGCGGACAATACGATCATCGGCGCGCGTAACGAACGTGCTATCGATGTGCTGACGGCAACACTGGATACGACCGAGCACGAGCGCATTGGCATTTTCTATGGCGTGGCCCACTTGCCGGATTTCGATCGCCGGCTCACCGAGGAGCTCGCTTTCGAGCGCAGCGGCGAGCAATGGTTAGACGCCTGGTTACTGCAGTAGCGTTTTTTTGGGCGAGATATGCTCCCTGCCTAGTCGGCGCCTTCTTCGTCACTCTCGGGCGCTGGGTAATCCTGGTACACGCTATACCCGGCATCATTAAACAACAGCACTTTGTAGTCATCGATACGGCCTGGTACTTCCATCCCCGGTGAACCCAATGGCATGCCTGGCACTGCGAGACCGGTAGCATCCGGTTTTTCGGCGAGCAGTCGTTTAATGTCTTTCGCCGGCACATGTCCTTCGATCACGTAGCCATTGGCGATCGCTGTATGACAAGACCTCAGCTCGTCGGGCACACCGTACTGCTGCTCAATTGCGTCCATGTCCTCTGTGATGTTGTCTTGCACTTGAAAGCCAAACGTTTTCATATGCT
>JBCAZB010000187.1:0-5627 GCA_038533315.1 Pseudomonadota bacterium
CAGACTGTAGCTGGCGCTGCCGGACGTGAACGCAGGGCCGAGGAGGCCTTTGTCGATCAGGTCAGCAAAGACATCGCGTAGTCCGCCACCGACCGCAATACCAACACCTGTTGCCGTCGCTTGCACAGCGCCCCAGGCACCCAGCGCTAAGCCACTGCCGGCCACACGGGACAGGTCCATCGCGGCAACCAGGGTGCCGACGCTGAACAGCCCTGCACCGAAGCCGATGAAAAATACAGCACTGTGAAACAGCAGACTGGATTTGATGATGGCGATCACACTGACCGCGACAAACGCACCAACACCGGTTAGGGCACCGAATGCGGCCAGCCGATGTGGATCAGTACCGCGCGCAAGCCAACGCGCAGACATCGTGAAAGCGATCAGCGTCCCAAGCGCGAGCAACGCGGTCAACCGCGTGGTCGCAGACACCGTCAGACCAAGTACCTCGGCACCAAACGGCTCCAGCAGAATATCCTGCATAGCAAACCCGGCCGTCCCGAGGCCGAGCGCGAGCAACAGGCGCCGTGCGCGTGTATCTTGGTTGAACTGTCGCCATGCAGCGGTAAAAGACTGGTCGGTGGTTGGCTCGCTGGTTTTCTCTGGATCGATCGTCTCTTGCTTCCACAGCGCAACGACATTCAACACAAGCGTGATGAGCGCTGCACCCTGAATGACCTTGATCAGGCGTAGCTGACTGAAATCGCTAAGCAGCCAGCCGAACAGCAGTGCCGAAACCAACATGCCCACCAGTAACATGACGAACAACAGAGCTACGACTCGTGGCCGGGTTTGCTCTGGTGCGATATCTGTCGCTAATGCCAAACCTGCGGTCTGTACGGTGTGCATGCCTGCACCCACCAACAAAAACGCGAGGCCGGCAGCGACCTGGCCGACAATGATCGGCCCGTGCGTGTCACCCGACATGATCAGCAACGCAAACGGCATGATGGCGAAACCACCAAACTGCAACAGCGTACCAATCCAGATGAACGGTACGCGTCGCCAGCCGATAGCAGAAATAAAGTTATCGGAGCGGAACCCAATCAGCGCTCGCAGTGGCGCAAGAACGAGAGGCAATGCCACCATCAACGCCACCAGCGAAGCGGGTACGCTCAATTCATAGATCATCACTCGATTGAGTGTGCCGTTCAGTAGCGCCACCGCCATACCGACTGACATCTGAAACAATGACAGCCGCAATAGTCGCCCTAGCGAAACACTGTCGCTCGCAACATCGGCAAACGGCAACATATTAGGCGCGACATCGCGCCATTTTTTAGCCCATTTGTCCGACAACAGATTCATTCGCGAACAATCTCCAGAGCCTGAGACTTGTAGAAGCCGCTGCTAATGCGCGCGGTGCGCGCCAGACGAAACCCGTCCATAGTGGTACGCGCCGAAACTGCCGCTTGTAGCTTGCGTTCGGACACCGGCACGATCGCAGGCGCTTTGTGCTCACGCGTTGGTATCAAGCGACCCACAGCATGCATTGCCGATAGCAAGGCCGTCTGCGGTGCGTAAGTCAACACCATGGCATGACGTACACGCGGCGCCAGCGTTGCTAACGCATCTGCGATGTCGTCGCTGTTGTAGTGAATCAGAGAGTCCATCGCAACGACATAGTCAACGTCGCCCAGCGCAGTATCGAGCATGTCACCGACGCGAAAATCAATCGCGCTGGCCACGCCGCGCTCCTGACTGCGTTGCTGCGCATAGCCGACCAGTGTGGGTGACACGTCAACGGCAACAACCTCCGCACCACGCTCGGCCAAAATCATCGACAGGCTGCCTGTGCCACACCCCGCATCGAGGACACGCAGGCCCTGCATCTGTACCGGCAGCCAGCTCAACAACTTTTCGCGCATCTCGTCACGACCCGCACGTACCGTCGCTCGCACACGCCCCACGGGAGCGTCGGACGTCAGTTTCTCCCACGCAGCCGCCGCTGTCTGATCAAAATACGTCGTGACGCGCTGGCGGGTTTGATCGTAGGAGCCGGAGGTCATTAGTCGAATCCGAGAAAATCAAAAATTTCCCGGTCCTTCATTGGTTGCGCAACACGCGGCTCATCATTGCCATCCCACAGTCGCTGGGCCAACGAGAGATACTCCTGCTGCACCGCTTCTAACTCAGGTGACGATTCCATTTCGAACAACGTGGATTTCTTCAAGCGACTACGCCGAATCACATCGAGATCCGGAAAGTGTGCGACACGATCGAGCCCGATACGCTCGTTAAAGCCGTCGATCTGATCGGTGGCGGCGCTGCGATTGGCGATGACACCACCTAGACGAACGTTGTAGTTCTTCGACTTGGCACTAATTGCCGCCACAATCCGGTTCATCGCAAAAATCGAATCGAAGTCATTCGCCGTCACAATCAACGCACGATCCGCGTGCTGCAGCGGCGCCGCAAATCCACCACACACGACGTCACCTAGCACGTCGAATATGACTACATCAGTATCTTCCAGCAGATGATGCTGCTTCAGCAGTTTGACGGTCTGGCCGACTACATAACCACCACAGCCGGTGCCGGCTGGCGGGCCGCCCGCCTCGACGCACATGACGCCGTTGTAACCCTCGAACACAAAGTCTTCGACTTCGAGTTCCTCACTATGAAACTCGACAGATTCGAGTACATCGATCACGGTTGGCATCAGTCGCTTGGTCAACGTAAACGTAGAATCGTGTTTTGGATCGCAACCGATCTGAAGCACACGTTTACCGAGTTTCGAGAAAGCCGCCGACAAATTTGACGATGTTGTGCTCTTGCCAATACCGCCCTTGCCGTAAATCGCGAACACTTTGGCACCGTCAATCTGAACAGACGGATCGAGGTGTACTTGTTGGCTACCCTGCCCATCCAACGGCGTGGGTTTTACGGTAACGGGAGTTGCTGCCTGTGCTTGTGCCATAGTGAAATCCAAATAAGAGAACGAGCACTAACGCGCAAAATGCGCCTTCGCCTCGTACAAAGTATCGATACAAATCTCGGCGACCTGTGTTTCGCGCGCGTACTGCTCGGTATTGCGGCGTGCTTTACCGCGTACGAAAAACGGAATTTTGCCAAGTTCTTTCTCAGCTTCTGACGTCCATGTCACGTCACCATCCGTGGCGACGGACGGCACCGCTGGTGCGGTGTCGACAGGCAGCGCTCCAGCTGCGTGACCCAGGTGTGAGGGTGTGGCGCTGTTGTGAAACTCAAAGTCCTCACGAAACATGCCAAGTAGATGCTCTTCCAGACCCATCATCAATGGGTGAACCCATGCATCAAACAATACGTTGGCGCCGGCATAGCCCATTTGTGGCGCGTGCGCGGCGGGAAAATCCTGAACATGCATCGGCGCCGAAATGACAGCACAGCCGATACCGAGACGCTTCGCGATGTGCCGCTCCATCTGCGTGCCGAGTACGAGCTCCGGCTGCACAGCAGCAACCGCGGCTTCAACCTCGAGATAGTCATCGGTAATCAATGCGGGTACACCATAACGCTCGGCGGCGGCGCGGACCGACTTGGCAAATTCGCGGCTGTAGGTGCCGAGGCCCGCGACCTTGAAACCCAGCTCTTCATGCGCAACACGTGCAGCGGCGACAGCATGCGTTGCGTCGCCAAAAATGAATACCCGTTTACCGGTCAGATACGTTGAGTCGACCGAGCGCGAATACCACGGCAAACGAGACTGGGCATCGCGCAATGCTGGCGTCGGATCGACGTCAACCAGTTCAGCAACCGCCTTGATGAAGTCGGTGGTCGCACCCACGCCGATCGGCACCGTATCGATGAACGGCTGGCCAAAGGTACGCTTCAGCCATTTGGCGGCAGTTGCCCCGGTCTCCGGATACAACACCACATTGAAATCTGCGTTACCCAGTCGCGTAATATCGGCCGGCGTCGCATCGAGCGGCGCGACGACATTGATATCAACACCGATCTGCTGCAGTAGTCGACTAATCTCCGCCACGTCATCCCGATGACGGAAACCGAGTGCCGTTGGACCAAGCAGATTGCAGGAAGGCCGCTGGTTTTCATCCCGCGGCGCACGCTCGGTGCCCGGCGGCGGCGCATACGGGCCGGCCAACGCTCGAACAATGTGATAGAAGGTTTCGGCTGCGCCCCAGTTTTCCTTGCGCTGATAGGATGGCAATTCCAATGGTATGACCGGCACCGGCAAACCAAGGCCAGCTGCCAGACCACCGGGGTCGTCTTGTATCAGCTCGGCAGTGCACGATGCACCAACAATCATCGCCTGTGGGTGAAACCGCTCGTAGGCATCTCGTGCTGCATCCTGGAACAACGTCGCTGTGTCGCCACCAAGATCGCGCGCCTGAAAGGTCGTATAGGTGACCGGCGGTCGCTGATCACGACGCTCGATCATCGTAAATAAGAGATCCGCGTACGTATCGCCTTGCGGTGCATGCAGGACGTAATGCAGGCCTTTCATCGCCGTCGCCACGCGCATAGCACCGACATGTGTCGGGCCTTCGTATGTCCACAGTGTGAGCTTCATGTCAGACCGCCAATGCCGCGCGACGGCGCAACGGTCGAGCAAATAACTCGGCGCAATCACCTGCCTGCTCATAACCATGCATCGGCGTGAACAGCAACTCGATAGACCATTTGGTAGTGATACCTTCGGCCTCGAGTGGGTTGGCGAGCCCGAGCCCGCAGACAACGATATCGGGCTTATCGGCATAACAACGATCAAGCTGTCGATCGACATCCTGACCCTCACTCAACCGCACGTCACCAGGGAGTTGCGGCAATTCGGCGGCGAGATGCTCGCGATGCAGATACGGCGTACCCACCTCCGTGAGTTGCATATCGAGCTCATTCGCGAGAAACCGGGCCAGTGGCACTTCGAGTTGCGAATCCGGAAAAAAGAAAATGCGCTTACCAGCCAGCACTTCGCGCTCTCGAGCGATCGCTTTTTTCGCCCGTAGACGCGGCGCTGCCGTAACCGTTTCGAAAGTGGCTTCGGACACACCGAAACACTCCGCGGCCGCACGCAACCAGCCGGTGGTGCCCTGTTCGCCGAATGGGAAAGGCGCCGGGATGTTTGTCGCGCCGCGCTCATCCAACGCTTTTGCGGTGTCATTCAGGAAAGGCTGCGCGAGTAGATAGCGTGTGCCAGGACCAACTGCCGGGAGCTGATTCGCTTGGCGCATCGGAAGGAATTCGACGGATTCGATGCCGAGACCAGCGAACAAGCCGCGCATTTGATCTTCAACGACATCAGCCAGTGCGCCGACCACCAACAATGAGGGCTCAGCAACGGATTTTTCCGGCATTTCCGGCACCAGCGCAGCGAGGCAAGCATCTTCACCCTGCGTGAACGTGGTCTCGATACCGCTGCCCGAGTAATTGAGCACTCGGACATCCGGCATGAAACGAGATGACAGTCTTTCAGCCGCGCGCGACAGATCGAGCTTGATCACCTCGGATGGGCATGAGCCGACGAGGAACAGGAGCTTGATATCGGGGCGGCGCGCCAGCAAGCGCTCCACTTCTCTATCAAGCTCCTCATTCGCATCGGCAAGCCCAGCCAGGTCGCGGTCATCAATGATTGCCGTGGCGAACCTCGGCTCCGCGAAGATCATGACTCCCGCGGCTGACTGGATTAG
>JBCAZB010000188.1:0-5606 GCA_038533315.1 Pseudomonadota bacterium
ACCAGATTATGTCAGCGGGGACGCTGCAAACAGATGAAGAAGAAGCGGTTAATGAGTCACCGCTGGTCAGACTAGTCGACCAAATCATCTCGGTCGGCATCAAAAAGGGCGCAACGGATATTCATATCGAGCCCGCGGATAAGATCGTTCGTGTTCGTATGCGCATTGACGGTGTGCTGCGACAGGAGCTGCTGGTACCGAAACTGATTCAACCGGCACTGACGGCGCGTATCAAGTTGATTGCTAATCTGAATATCACGGAAAAGCGAATTCCGCAGGATGGTCGTATCCGATTCGACTATGGCCAAAACTACATCGATCTCCGCGTTTCTACTTTGCCGACCAATGTCGGTGAGAGCATCGTGCTGCGTATTCTCGACCGAAGTACCAACCGACTCAGTATGGCCGACCTGGGCTTTTCTTCGGCGCACAAAGACGCGATCGAGCGTTTTGTCGGAATGCCCTACGGCATGGTACTGGTGACCGGACCGACAGGTAGCGGTAAGACGACGACCTTGTATACAGCCTTGCGGCTCGTTGAGTCCGATGTTCGCAGTGTCTTCACGCTAGAAGATCCTATCGAATATTCGTTGGACGCCATCCGCCAGACACAAATCAAACCTGAAGTCGGTATGGATTTCGCTTCTGGTTTGCGAGCGTTGTTGCGACAAGATCCCGATGTCATTCTCATCGGTGAGATTCGAGACCTGGAAACTGCGCAACTCGCAACGCGCGCTGCGCTGACTGGGCACTTGGTATTGTCAACGCTACACACCAATGACGCGGTCGGTGTGATTCCCCGTCTGATTGACATGGGTGTCGACCGCTACATGCTACCACCCGCATTGTCCGCCATCATCGCCCAACGCTTGGTTCGGCGAATATGCGAGCATTGTAAGACCCCGACGCAGCGGCCGGATCAACTGGTTGAGACACTCGGTATCGCCGATCACTTTAGTGAGGTCCCGATCCTCTATCATGGCGAAGGGTGTGAGCGCTGTAACAACAGCGGCTACCGAGGGCGTCAGGTGATTTATGAAATTCTTGATATCAACGAGAGATTCCATAGTCCGATCATCGAAGGAGCGGGTGCGGCGGATATCAAGGCGTTAGCCAAGGAAAACGGCATGGTGAGCATGCTGGATGACGGTATCGGTAAAGCACTGACTGGCACGACGACACTCGACGAAGTGCTGCGTGTGGTTCGCTAACCAACTGCTCGGAGCCAACAGATGCCGCAGTTTGCTTATCATTCAGTCGACAAAAATGGTCGTGTCTCAGATGGCACGATGGTCGCAGATAACGAGGAGCTTCTTGAGCAACGTCTGCGCGAGATAGGTTATTGGCTGATCGATGCGCGCATTCAGACGACCAAGAAAAAGTTGGGGCGTGGCAAGGTACCGCGTCGCGAGCTCATGGACTTCTTCAACGGCGCGACCACTTTGCTGATCGCTGGAATTCCCATTGCAGACACGATAACAGCGATGGCCGAGGAAACCACGCACGAAGCTTTGAAATCGGTATTAGAGGATATCAGTGTCAATATTCGTGCCGGCAACGAGGTCTCTGTCAGCATGCGCAGCTACCCCCATGTGTTTTCAGAGCAGGTCTGTAATCTTGTTAAGGCTGGGGAGAGTGGTGGCAATCTCGAAGTGGTCTTTCAGGATATTGCGAATCACCTCGATTGGGTTGACCGCATCATGGGCGACATTAAGCAAGCCAGTATCTATCCAGCAATGATCCTCGCTGCCGTTGGCGGTTTGGTCGCGCTGATGTTCATTGTTGTTGTCCCGCGTTTCGCTGAGATCTTCGTGCAAATGAAGATCCCACTGCCCGCACTCACTCAAGCGATCGTTGATATTGGTCAGTTTTCAACCCAATACTGGTGGCTGATCATATTGACACTGGTAGCGGGTGTGGTCGGGCTGCGCAACGCCCGGCGGCTTCACAAAACAGTGGCGTTCAAAATTGACGATCTCAAACTGCGTATGCCGATTTTCGGTGAGTTGCAACGTCTCCTTGCGCAATCGCAGTTCGTTCACAATCTCGCCTTGATGCTAAAGGCAGGCGTGCCGATTCTGGAGGCGCTCAAGCTTTCCCGGGGTCTCGTCGATAACGTTGTTATGGATAAAGCGATCAATGATGCGTTATCTGCCGTGGAGCAAGGTGGCAAGATTTCGGACGCGTTTCGTGAACACGCCGTCATATCGTCGCTGACGCTGCGCATGATCGTGGTCGGTGAGGACGCGGGTCGTCTCGATACAACGCTGCAACAGGTATCCGATCGGTTCGATGAAGAAATCCCGCGACGTATCAAGAAGGTGTTTGCCGTGATGGAGCCGCTAATCACTTTGACGCTCGTTGGCATTGTCGGTCTGGTAGCGGCGTCGTTGTTCCTGCCGATGTTCTCTCTCGTGTCGGGGCTTGGGCGATGAGTCGCGACCTTTCCAGCAGCCTGCGTGGATTTAGTCTGCTCGAGCTTGTCGGTGTGATGGCAGTGATCGCAATCCTGTCGGCGGTTCTCGCGCCCAACCTGGTCGGTGTCATCAATGATGCGTATGCGACCGCGGAGACGGAGAATCTGATCAGTCTTGCGGACCAGTTGGAACGTTCGGTGCTTAACACTAGCGTGATACCTGGAAACGGCAGTGCCTCGTGGGGTGCGGCTATTGCGGCACAGAGTGATCTTCCGCTGCAGGATGTATTGCAGAATCGTCGAGGCTTCACACGTACCGTGTATTTCGATCCTGGCTTTCTGAATGGGACAGGGGGCTTCAATGGCTATACGCAGACCACTGGCTTGTCCGCGCCTCCGGCGTCGCCTCGATTCATGATTATTTCGGATCTGTCTGGCAATCTCGGGACTCAAGCGAACAATGTCAGTCGCTTCGACGCGATCTGGAACCGTGATCCTGCCGCCACGATTGTAGAAAGCGATACGGTCAAGATTGAGCGGCGTCATATCGGTGACTTGTTTCATCGCGCATTGATTATCAATGAATACAGCTATCAAACAGGTGTCAGCCTAAACGGCGGCGCCCAGCTTGCGATTCCTGCGGCACAAGCAGGGGCGGATGGCTTGCTGTCGATGTATCTGATTGAAGGCACTGAGATTGCGCTGTTCGATGGGCCATATCCGACCGGCGGGCTACTCACCGCCCGTCTGGTCGATGACTACGTGACACAAAGGATTGAAGATCCCAGTGCCGGTAGCGGGAGTGGCGGGAATGCAGGAGCAGCCCCCTGAGCGCATGCGCTGGGGAGTCTTGTTATGAGTATCGATTACGGCATCGAATGGGCGTACGGAGAATTTCGTATCGCCAAACTTCGTGGAAGCGAAGTCATCGAAAGTTGGAAATCGCCGACACCGGTGACGGATCTGGACAGCTTGACCGCCGCTATGTACGAGGCTGGTCACCACGTCGATATCAGCCGCGGAGGGTCGGTCGCGATCGCCTATGAGGATGATCTGCACACCCATGAGTTTCTCGAGGTGCCGCCGCTTAGCAAGCGTGATCTCAATAAGTACTTGCAGCGACATGTAGATCGGCACAAACCATTCCCTGGTCCAGCGGCCTGGCGAGCTCATCCGGTCGATCGAGGTGGCATTAACGGTGTTCTGCTGCACCTAATGCCAAAAGAGATTCTCGATGCCGTCATGCGCATCTGCGAAGAGCTCTACCTGCTGCCGAAGCTGCTGGTCCCATTGACCGAGATCATGGCGGAATTCGTGCCGTCACTCGATACCGAGCCCAACCATGCCCTGCTTATCATAGCGCTATTTGATGATCGCACGCAGATGCTCATCGCCGGCGACAACGGCGAGACACTGTTTGTGCGCGAGCTGAGTTATCCGTGGACAGCGGAAAACAGTGGTCGTTTGATTCTGGATATCAATCGAACGCTGGGCTATGCGAAACAGCGCATCGGTGGCGCGATCAAAGAAGCCTGGTTTGTCGGCGAGAAAGCGGAGCAGACTGGCGATGCGCTTACGGGTGCGATTGATGCCGACGTCCGGATCGATCCGCGCTCGGCGGATCCCCAATTCTGGATGCGTGAAGTTGCAGGGTTGCCACTAGGGCTTGCCAGCAACTTCATTCCGGTCCTCGCAAGGCGGTCCATTTCCGCGAAGACGCTGATTCGCAGTGGGTTGTTGATGACTGCGACGGCTGTCGCCCTATCGCTGTTTTTCTCGGCAATGGTCGAGGTGACTATTCTCCAGCACAAGTTCGATGAGCAGTATCTGAGAGATCGCATTGCTCAGCGGAGTGACGAGCTTGAGACCTTGCGGCAGGAAGTTCAGCGCATGGATAGTGAGGCCGACAAGCTCGATATTTTGAATGTCGATGCGTTCAATCTACCAGCAATCTTTCTAAGCCATCTCGGCGATGTTGTGCCCGATGGTCTGGTTTTGACGGAAGCGGCGGTCACCAACGAGTCGGCGGCCTGGACGCTGCGTTTGGCAGGGCGTTCAGTGGTTCCGCTGGGCGAACTAGCACCGCTGCTGGCGGACCTTGAACAGCGTCTTGTTGGCGAACCCTGGAACGCCGAAATCACAACGTCATGGCGAGATGCCTGGATGCAGCAGCTTCGGCAGGGTAAGGCGACGCAGGACGGCGATGTCGGCTTTGAAATTGTCGGGAAACTAAAATGAGTATGCTCCGTGATGACTACGATCCGACGGATACTCCGTTGAACTCATCAGCGATCTTCCGGGTCGATACGTCGCTGTTCGAGTTGGATGTCGATGAGACGCCAGAGCAGACATCGGCTAGTCGTGCCGCCGGAGGACGAGAAGCCAGCACCGGATGCAACCGGTGTTAGCGGCCGCTCGCCGATATTGAAGTTGCAAAGACTGGTGAATCGCTTTGTTTACCGGGTATTTGTCAGTCGTGTCTACCAGGCGGTGATCGGTAGTGTGTTGCTGCTTTGCCTCGGTCTTTTGGCCTATTCGCTAACGATTCGTTTCGATCATATCGATGACAATCTGGAGGTGATGGCAGAGCTTGGGGCAGTTGAGTCGGAGCTATTGGCGCTGCGCAACACATGGTCCGGCGAGGCGATGCAGCAGTTAAAAGACAAAGTCCAGCGTGCCGATCAGCGGCGTGTATTCACCGATTTTCAAAGCCTGGCAATCTGGCTTCGCGAGAAGAGTCGGTTTGCCGATCAACTTGGGTTGACGTTTGCCTACCAACTCGGCGAGGCAAAACCGGCCGCCATCGAAGACATGTTGCAAGTACCCATTAGCCTTAACCTGAAGGGTCGACCAGATACCCAAGAACTCTATTTGCGTGCGTTGGAATTTCTGAAGCTTATCGTCAGCACTGCGTGGTATGTCGAGATCATTGACGCCCGGCTGGAGGGCAATGGCATCAGTTCACAAGGCGTTGACGCGACGCTTCGTGTTTGGGTGCATGGCAGCGTCGCGGGAGACAACGTCGGTGTTCAATAACAAAAAGTTTATCGCGGTGTTGGTACTAGCAGCGGGCTACTTCGTCTATGATCGATTGGTGGCCACGTTTATGAGTGAGTTTTCGTCGTCTGAGACGCTGCCGGCCGAACCGTATGATTTGTTTCTGGACGACCCCTCACTCGCGGGTACCGAC
>JBCAZB010000189.1:0-5601 GCA_038533315.1 Pseudomonadota bacterium
ATGAGCCTGTCGAAAGAGTTAACCCGCCATTCGCTGCCAGAAATTGGCGAAGCATTTGGTTGTCGGAATCACGTAATTCCTTGATCTTGCGGCATGCATGCAACACCGTCGTATGGTCTCGACCCCCAAATGCTTCGCCAATTTCTGGCAGCGAATGGCGGGTTAACTCTTTCGACAGGCTCATTGCGATTTGCCGTGGCCGCGCGATAGACCGGCTACGTCGCTTCGACAGTAACTCACTCATACGGATTTTAAAGTACTCCGCGACAGTCTTCTGAATATTTTCGACGCTGACGCGCTTATCTCGCAATGCCAGCAGATCTCTAAGCGATTCTTTGCAGGATTCGATCGTAATCGGGCGGCCGGTGAAACTGGCGGTTGCCATGACCCGACGCAAAGCGCCTTCCAGCTCGCGAACATTTGAACGGATCCGCTGGGCAATAAAAAACGCCACCTCGTCGGGCAATGCAACGCCTTCCAGTTCCGCTTTCCGAATCAAAATCGCAACAGAGGTTTCTAGCTCAGGCGGCTCCACCGCCACCGTCAAACCCCAACCCATGCGGCTTTTTAGGCGTTCTTCCAGACCCTCTACTTCTTTCGGGTATTTGTCGCAGGTCAGAATGATCTGGCGTTGACCTTCGAGTAGCGTGTTGAAGGTGTGAAAAAACTCTTCCTGCGAGCGGTCTTTCCCGGCGAAAAACTGGATATCGTCGATCAGTAGTACATCGAGCGAACGATAAGCGCGTTTGAATTCGTTGATCGTGTTGTGCTGCAGGCCACGCACCATATCGCCGACGAAACGCTCGGAGTGGACGTAGCAGACTCGCGCATCAGGTTGACGGGCGAGTACCTCGTTGCCGACGGCATGCATCAGATGTGTTTTGCCGAGACCCACACCCCCGTACAAAAACAGCGGGTTGTAGGCTTTGCCAAGATTTTCAGCAACCTGCGATGCCGCGGCGCGCGCGAGCTGGTTGCTCTTGCCCTCAACAAAATTCTCAAACGTAAAACCCGGCATCAGCCGGCTTTCCGGCATCGGTGCGCTGGAAGCAGTGCTGCGTACCTCGGCGGCCGGCGACGGTTGAACCTCCGGCATTGCTTGTTCCGGGATAACGACCGACCCAACTCGACCGAGCACCTCGATCGGCTGACCGGCCAGTTCCACGACAAGTTCGGAGACACGCCCCAGAAATTCTTGGTTGACCCGGTCCATGACATATCGATTGGGCGCGAGCAGCACCAAACGATGCCCGTCGACTTGTGCCTGAAGTGGGCGAATCCAGGTATTGAACTGTTGCTCAGATATCTCGCTGCGGATGCGCTTAAGACACCGTTGCCAAAGATCCGTATGGGTCACCTGTTCACCTGAGCCGCTAGTCGATTTCAATGCGCCCCCAAGACGCGGTCCCGTCGCTCGGACGGCCGGGTAGCTTATACTGCCGGATAGAAGTTATCCACACCCACTTCTTGCGTCGAACGGCGTTGACACTACTGCCAAATCCGCGTATCTTCTCCGACCTTTTCGCGTTTGCGAGCTTAACGCTTGCGCGCCTATATTAAAGAATCAACGCTGCGGCATTTGTTGTGCCGCCGTTAGGACAAGATCATGAAACGCACTTTTCAGCCGAGTAATATAAAGCGTAAAAGAACGCATGGTTTTCGTGCTCGCATGGCCACGAAAGGCGGTCGTCTGGTGCTGAAGCGCCGGCGCGCCAAAGGCCGTCATCGGCTATCTGCCTGATCCCGGTCTTACGTCGGCCTGTCGTCCGTCAAGCTGTGTGGGTGAACAATGACGCCTGCGAGCTTTTCATTTCCGCGACAAAACAGGCTTCTTTCCAGCAAAGATTTCCAACAGGTTTTTGCACGTAGCCGGCGCAGCCGCGACGCTTTGTTTATGGTGTGCGCGAGCTATCACAACAAACGTGACTCACGCCTCGGGCTCGCGATCAGCAAGCGCCATGCACGCCATGCCGTGCAACGTAACCGCATCAAACGCATCGCGCGAGAGTATTTCCGCCAACGACGCGACTCACTCGCATCGGCCGATTACGTTATCGTGAATCAAGCTGCGGCAACCGATGCCAGCAATGCTGAGCTTGCTGAAAGTCTGCACGCTCATTTCCGCCGTCTGACCAGCCAGCGAGCCGACAGACGCCAACCCTCATCCAAGCAGTAGCCAATCGTTTATGGATAGTCAACGCCTGTTCGCCTGGGCATTTTTCAGCCTTCTGTTACTCATGACCTGGCAAGCCTGGCAGCAGGACTACGCAACGCCGGCACCGGTCACCGAGCAAACCGCGGCAGCCACCGCAGCTCCAGCCGACGCCGTGCTACCAGATCTCGATACCACCGATCTCGACGCGGTTCCCACGACCGAAAACGCCAGCGGCGATTTACCCGCCGTGTCGGCACCGGCACCTACCACTGATTACGTGACGGTCAAGACCGATGTGCTTGATATCAAGATCAACCTGCGGGGTGGCGATATCGTTGAGGCCTCACTACCGGTGTATCCGGTCAGCAAACACGACCCCGACCAATTCGTCGAAACGCTCACCGATCAGGGTGATCGGTATGGCGTGTTCCGCACCGGTCTGACCAGTGGTGCAGAGGACGATCCGAACCACCTGGCTCAATTCACCACCGCTCGCAGCGACTATACGTTAGCCGATGGCGAAGACGTATTGGTCGTGCCGTTGCGATGGTCGAATGATGCCGGCTTGTCCGTCACCAAGAGCCTGACATTCAAACGCGGCTCCTATCGCATCGATCTTGATTTCGATGTTGCCAATGCCACCGACGCCCAATGGGCGGCGCGACCCTATGGTCGTATCGTTCATACCGTCGAATCACCTGATCGCTCGATGTTTGATGTCGAGTCGTATTCCTTCAAAGGTCCGGTGGTGTTCGATGGTGAAAAATATAAAAAGCATTCGCCGGATGATCTCGAAGACGAACCGGTGCGCAAGAACGACATCACCAACGGCTGGGTGGCTGCGATTGAGCACCACTTCTTGTCTGCCATCGTCCCGGCAGCAGATGCGCCGACCCGGCTAGAGGCGGGCATCACGGGTGACCGGTTTATTGCCGGGATTGTCTCGCCAGCGCTAATCGTGGCGCCGGGCGAGCGCGCGAATACCAGCCTCACCTTGTTTACCGGCCCGAAACTGCAGGAACAGCTCGAACAAATTTCTGACCGACTGCCGCTGACGGTCGACTACGGCATTTTGACGCTGTTGGCTGACCCACTGTTCTGGCTGCTGTCGAAGGTCTTTTCGTTCGTCGGCAACTGGGGTTGGGCGATCATCATCGTCACGCTGCTCATTAAACTCGCCTTCTACAAGCTAACGGAAGCCAGCGGACGTTCTATCGCCAAGATGCGCAAGCTGCAGCCGCGTCTGAAAGCGATCCAGGAACGCTATGCCGATGATCGCCAGAAACTATCCCAAGCGATGATGGAGCTCTACAAGCGAGAAAAAGTGAATCCGGCGGCGGGTTGTCTGCCGATCCTGATTCAGATGCCGTTTTTCCTCGCGTTCTACTGGGTATTGCTCGAGTCGGTCGAAATGCGACAGGCGCCGTTCATGCTATGGATCCAGGACTTGTCGGTCCGCGACCCACTGTTCGTGCTGCCGTTGTTGATGGGTGCTGCGATGTTAATGCAGCAACGTCTCAACCCCGCCCCGGCGGATCCGGTACAGGCCAAGGTCATGAAAGTGTTGCCGGTGGTATTCACGTTGTTCTTTGCATTCTTCCCGGCTGGACTGGTGCTGTACTGGTTCACGAACACGCTGCTCGGCGTGGCCCAGCAGTGGAAAATCAACAAGGTCGTTGAAGCCGAAGACAAGAAACGCGACTGAGCCAGTCACTAACATCTATCACAGCGTTGGCGCCCAGCTGGACGCTTCTATCCATTTCCCTGCCGTTAGTTATTCGATCAGCGAACTGGTGACCGACACGTCCCCGTGAATTATCCGGTGCACGGGGCAACGGTCGGCGATTTCCATCATGCGCTGTTTGGTCGCCTGGTCGATATCGCCATCGATCGTGATGTCGCGATGAAACGTTGTGCGTGTCCCGTCGGCCCCCCTGGACGACGCTGACGTAATGGCCACGTGTACGCGATCCACTTTGAGTTTTTTGTGTCTCGCGTACATCTGTAATGTCATCGATGTGCAACTTGCCAGCGCCACACTCAACATTTGTACCGGGGTCGGCCCTTCGTCCCGACCGCCTACGCTGGCCGGCTCGTCGGCGATCAACGTGTGTGTGCCACTCGTGATGCCGGTCGTAAAACTGTCCCCGTAGGTCGTGGCGGTGATCGCATCGTCGTCGTCGGTTGCGACCTCGGGTAGAAACCGAGCCGCCCATGCACCCAGCACCTCTCCGGCATACTGCGAGTCTCGAGGGTCACTGAGTAAGTGGTCCGCACTGTCCAATGATACGAAACTCTTCGGGTGCAACGCTTGTTCGAATAATGTCTGCGCGTTGCTGACTTCGACTGTCGCATCCATGGGTGCGTGCATGATCAGAAGCGCCTTACGCAACCGGTGTAGCGAATCATGCAGCGGGTGTTGCTGAAGATCATCGACGAGCGCACGCCCGATCACAAACGGTCGCCCCGCGAGCATCACTTCTGCTTTTCCATCCCGCTTGATGTCGTCTTGTTGATCGCTGAAAAGATGCGTCACGTGAGCTGCATCCGCTGGCGAGCCAATCGTTGCTACCGCGACAGCGCTGTCAATTTCGGATGCTGCCAGCAATGTCGCTGTGCCGCCCAGTGAGTGTCCGACCAGAATCGCGGGCGCGAGTTGTCGCTCCGCCAGCCAGTTGGCAGCATCGACCAGATCGGTCACGTTGCTCGTAAAAGTAGTTTCAGAAAATTCGCCCTCGCTACGACCGAGACCGGTAAAGTCGAAGCGCATCACCGCGATGCCGCGGCGGGTAAGCGCTTCGCTCAGGTGTCGTGTAGCCCGCAAGTTGCTGGTGCACGTGAAGCAATGTGCAAACAATGCCACGGCTCTATGCGGCGTCGCTGGCCAGTCAATACTCCCCTGCAGCGTGAGCCCTTCCCGATTACTAAATGAAACAGATTCCGATCTCACCGTCGTCTCCTTGCATTACATGCCACAAGATACCGGATAAACTCGGCATTTATTGCAGTCATGCGGATTCTCTATCCCTCATCAGATGAGCTACACCAATGACACAATCGTCGCGCTCGCGACAGCGCGCGGCCAGGCCGGTGTCGGTATTGTGCGATTGTCCGGTCCGGATGCGATCGCTATCGCGGGTCGGTTGGTGCCGCGCATGCCGCCACCGCGACAAGCGTCGCTGCAGGTTTTGTCCGATGCCACCGGCGACGCCATCGATCAAGGCATCGTGCTGTGCTTCCCGGCGCCACATTCCTACACCGGCGAGGACGTTGTCGAATTGCAATGTCATGGCAGTCCTATTGTCCTCGATAGCATTGTCAGAACCTTGTGCGAATCCGGCGCGCGGCTCGCGCGCAATGGTGAGTTTTCAGAACGCGCCTTTCTGAATGACAAACTGGATCTGGCGCAGGCGGAAGCGATCGCCGACTTGATCGAAAGTGGTTCG
>JBCAZB010000190.1:0-5591 GCA_038533315.1 Pseudomonadota bacterium
CTGCACCGTTCGGTGCAGCGCGAAAGAGGAGGAGGTGGTGGGCCGTATAGGGATCGAACCTATGACCAATTGGTTAAAAGCCAACTGCTCTACCATCTGAGCTAACGGCCCGCCGGGTTCCTGAGGATCGCATCAAAAGCGGTTCTGGGAGAGCGCCTGTTTAGCGGAGCGCAATAATACCGTAACGGCCAGATTCTTCAAGTCTTACCGCCGCCGAATAGCAGAAATTGCAGCCCCTTGGGATTTACTCGGATCCAAGCCGCAGCCTTGCTGTCGCAGACCGCTATTGCGGCGGCTTTGCGTCATTTGTCGCAGTCCTGTTGATGGCCGCCGTTGTTGCAATGGAGCGGTCATTAACGATCGGTGCCGCAAGTGCTGATCCCCTTCAGGAGAAACGACATGCAATCATTCAGGATGATGCTTTCCGCCATCGGCGTCTCAACTTTACTGGCAACCTCAGCCACCGCGGATGAGTACTGGGCCGCGTGCGACGGTTGTGGCGACAGCGCCAGACAGTTTGCGATTGGCGTCCCGGCTGAGCAGTTTGGCGAATCGACGGTAAACGTCTACGACAATATCGATAGTCGATTGCGCACTTACCGCGTCACCATCTATTACGACTACGAGTTTCGCGCCTGGTCACGGTTTGCTCGCGAAACACCGCCAGGCACGGCGGCACTAGCTATGGTTGATTCAGTGAAGCAGGCGCGTACTGAGCTCACCGGAATTGCCGAGTCGAGTGGCGCCGTTGTCGTCGACATCGCTGACGTGCAGAGTTTTCTGCTTGGTCAGGGACGCTACGATCGCACCATCGCCGATGCGCTGTTCGACGCCTGGCGTCTGAACGGTTTTGTGGAGCGAGTGCAGAATGCATTTATCGCGTTGTCCAGTAGCGCTGCCCGTGTTGTCGGCAACGATAGCCTGAACCCCCAATTTCAGATTGTCTTCGAAGACGGATCGACGGCGCTGGTGACAACATCGTATCTTGCGAATGCAGATGGACGAACCGAAATCCATTTTGTCGACGACAGCGCGCGCTTACCCGACGGGACACGTCTACCCGACTCTCCCAGCGATTTCGATGACTACGTCGTTGGCACGAACGACTATCGCACGATCGCTGCACTCAACCTGTGGGCTCGCAGTATGGCGGGGCTTAATATATCGGTGCAGTCAGGGGTCGGTATCGGCTCAGATAACGTGACATATATCTTCCGGTGCGACGAGACTGAGTGTGTGCTGACTGCTATTCAAGATAGAGACTAGCGGCGGCACCGAGCGCTATCGCGTGGCTGAGCCAGAGCAGGCTTAGGCCACCTGATAGCGTGTCGGGTCGGCTACCCCCGCTGCGGCGAAACCTTCCGCTCGCAGGCGACACGCATCACAGCGCCCACAAGCACGGCCAGAATCATCTGCCTGGTAACAGGACACGGTCAGGCTGTAATCCACCCCAAGCGATAGTCCCGTTTGAATAATTTCGGCTTTGCTCAGCGAGATCAACGGCGTCTCCAGACGAATCCGCTGACCTTCGACACCCACTTTAGTCGCGACAGCGATGAGCTGTTGGTAGGCAGCGATAAACTCGGGCCGGCAGTCCGGATAGCCAGAGTAATCGACGGCGTTAACGCCAATAAAAATAGCGTCGGCACCGGCCACTTCGGCCCAGCCAAGCGCCATGGAAAGAAACACCGTATTGCGTGCTGGCACATAGGTGACCGGTATGCCGGAGACCGGCGTCTCGGGCACCGCGATCGCGGCATCCGTTAGCGCTGAGCCGCCGATGCCGGCGAAATCGAGGCGCATCACGCGGTGATCTACCGAACCCATCTGCTGGGCAATCACGGCAGAGGCGTTCAATTCCGCATCATGACGCTGGCCGTAGTCAAAGCTGAGTGTGTAGCAGGTGTACCCTTCCGCACGCGCCATCGCGAGGATAGTCGACGAGTCCAGACCACCCGATAACAGCACGATCGCTTTTTTGCTCAAATCTGACTCCGTTGTTGGTCTAGCGCCCGGGCGCGTCGCCCCAAAGCGCTTTATGGAGTTGCGTCTGCATGCGCAGCGGCGCACCGGATGCGAGCAGCCATTCGGCCAATGCCGTGGGAGCGACCTGTTCGAAACTGGGCGACACCCATACCTCACAGCGCTCCGACAAGCTGTAGCGCGCTTCGATCTCGACCGCCCAGTCGAAATCCTCTCTGCTACAGACGACGAACTTCACCTGATCGTGCGCCGTTAACAGATCGATATTCTCCCAGCGATTGCGCGACACCTCGTCGGACCCTGGTGTCTTGATATCCACGACACGCGATACGCGCGGATCGACGCCGGCGATATCGATAGCACCGCTCGTCTCCAACGAGACTGTCAGACCGGCGTCGCACAGCATCGTTAGCAAATGTCGGCAACCCGGCTGCGCTAATGGTTCGCCACCGGTCACGCACACGTGTTGTGTATTGAGACCGACCACTTCGGACATGATGTTGTCCAGTGACCGAGACTCACCGCCGGTGAAAGCGTACGCCGTATCGCAGTACTGACAGCGCAAGGGACAACCGGTCAAACGGACGAATATAGTCGGCAGACCAGCCGTCGCAGCCTCGCCTTGCAAAGATCGAAACACCTCCGTGATGCGGAGCCTAGCCTCGAGCTGCGGCCGCTGATTTTCTGCAGCGTTGTTCACTGTGACGACGTCAGGAGCTAGCGGGAATCTGATCCAGACGTTTTGTGGCCAGACGCGCTGCGGTCGTTTCCGGGTAATCGTCGACTACACGACGCAAGGCCTCACGCGCGGCATCCCAACGCTGCAGCTCGTAGTTGCAATACCCGACTTTCAACAGTGCATCAGGGACTTTTCGCGATTGCGGGAAATCCTCAATCACAGCCGAAAAAATCGGTAGCGCCTCAGTGAACTTCTGCGAAACGTAATAGGACTCGGCTAGCCAATACTTGGCGTTATCGGCTAGATCACTGTTTGGATAAGTCACCAGGAACTGCTCAAACGCTTTCGCTGACTGATCGTAGCGGCCTTCCTTCAGCAATTCGAAGGCAGCCTGATAATTCTCGCGATCTGAACCATTGGGTAACGGCAATTCGCCGGGCGACAACGTGCCGCCTTGCATTACGTTCGAGACATCTTGCGCACTGGCTTCAACCGTCTGCAAGCGCTGATCGAGATCGGCGTACAAACTGCGCAGCCGCTCATTGAGTTTTTCCAGTTCAAAACCGGACGTTTCCGACTGACCACGCAGGCCATCGATATCCGCCGCGAGCGTATCGACCCGCGTCACCAATTGGACAAGGCTATCGTTCTGGACAACCCGTTCGACACGCTGCAGTCGGCGCTCGATCTCCGTGAGCTTGATGTACACCGGATCTTCTTCCGGTGGCACGGTCATACAGCCAACAAAAAGGGCAGCCGTCAGGGCGGTTATCAGTAGTTTGCTATTTCGCATGGTCTGTATCCATCAGGTTAGCGCGGAAAGGTCAGGGCGGGCCTCAGCGACGGTAGGACAGCTCTACGCGGCGATTTTTCTCGTAGTCAGATTCGGTACTGCCGAACGCGGCCGGCCGTTCTTCGCCGTAGCTGACTGTCGAAATCTGTGCGGACGACGCGCCTTGAATCAACAATAGGCGTCGAACAGCCTGGGCACGTCGTTCACCGAGTCCAATATTGTACTCGCGTGAGCCGCGCTCGTCGCCATGGCCTTCCAACCTGAGCTGCTGACGTCCATCTGCCGCAAGCCGGCGCGCATGTGTTGCTAGCAAATCAACATATTCGGGCCGAACTTCACTCTTGTCGTAGTCGAAATAGATGATCAATGTGTCAGCCGTCGTACTACCGGCCAGATCATCGTCCAGACCGGTGCTACGAATACCGCTGCCGGCAGCCGATGAACTGTCTGCGTTGTTATCCGCGACTTCATCTTCGCCATAAATGCTGCCTGAATCGCTCGGCGGCAGAGTACGATTGCCGCCACAGGCAACGAGCGCAACGCTCACTGCCAGAACGGCCAGAAATTGAATATTTGAACGCATGAGTGGTAACTCCTTACGAATCGCTGTCGGTAATGATATCAGGGTCTAAACGGTGACCAGGCAGGTTCTCGGACGTCGCTGCCCACCGATTTCACACGGCCGCTAACCTGGCCATCAACACTGACGGTCTCCAGCACGCCGCGGCCTGCACGGCGGGTGGCATAAATAATCTGCGCGGAATTCGGTGCAAAAGATGGAGACTCATCTAACGCGCCGTCACTCAGCACTTGAAAGCTGTCGTTTTCGAGACTTTGCACAGCCACCCGGAAACGTCCGCGATCGTTGTGTACCATCGCTAACCAACGGCCATCCGGGGACACGCGCGGGCGCGCATTATAGATACCTTCAAAGGTCACACGTTCAGGCTCACCATCGCCATTCGCCGGCGCACGGTAGATCTGCGGCGCGCCACCACGATCCGACGTGAAATACAAAGTCTTGCCGTCAGCGGACCAGGTGGGTTCGGTTTCGATCGAACGCCGGCTCGTGATGCGTGTTAACTTGTTGCCGATCAGTTTCAGCACGTAGACATCGAGATTGCCATCCGCATCGGATAAAGTCAGCGCCAGATTACGCCCGTCCGGAGACCAGGACGGTGCGTTGTTGACCCCTGCTCTCGCGGAGACTTTGCGACGACTTCCCGTACGCAATGTCTGTACATAGACGGCAGCCTGTCCGCTTTCAAAAGACACGTACGCGATACTGCGGCCATCAGGACTCCAGACCGGCGACATGATCGGTTCGTCGCTTTCCACGAATGGTCGCTCATTGTTGCCATCGGCATCGGCCATGATGAGCCGATAGGTTTGCTGATTGCCACTGCGCGTAACCGAAACATAGGCTACGCGTGTCGCGAACACGCCTTTGATACCCGTGACCGCCTCAAAAACGACATCGGCCACACGGTGGCCTGCCTCACGCAGGTCCACAGCGGGCACGATCAATCGATCCGCAACGACCTGGCGCGCGCCATACACATCGAACACCTGAAAACGCAGGCTGTATTCGTCCCCCTCGCGAGCCAACTCACCCACCACTAGATAATTGACGGCAACCCGGCGCCAGTTGTCGAAATCGACTTCCACGCCACGTGTTGGCAATGCAGGCAGCATCTCGCCATCCAACACATCAAACCGTGAACTACCAACGAGATCTGAGCGAACAATCGCGGCGATATCCGCTGGCGGCTGTCCATCGCCGTCCCAGCCGAACGGCACCAGCGCAATTGGCACCGGCTTGCTCGCACCCTTGGTGATTTCGATCACCAGCTGCGCGTTCGAAGCGCTGCTCAGGAACATGATGATCGATCCGATCACCAAGCTCCCCAAGTGCCGAATGAAGCGGCTGCTCTGGCTCTTTTTCATTTCGTAATCAATAAGATGTGCCATAACTGAACTATAACGTGTCAACTTCGCCTATTCACCCGTTTTGAACGGGAATTCTAGATTTGGTTCAAACAGACTGGGGTCGGGCGGCTCCGGTAGCGGAGACGCACTCCATACGGCCTGTTCGATCGATCGAATAAGAGCTTCGCCACCAGAGCACTCGCCAAC